>CAZWMF010000280.1:0-5571 GCA_964634535.1 uncultured Opitutaceae bacterium
TCCGGGAGACAGCGGGGGACCTTTGGTGGCGCTGGATGGACGCTTGATCGCCATCAATGTGGCGTGGTCGCATATGTTCGAAGTGGACGGCCATATCTACCGGGTGCCGTGGGACAGGCCGCGTGCCGTCGCATTGCGGCCGGATCTCGGGTGGTTGCGCGAAACGATCGATGACGACTACCGGCGGCGGCGGTAGCCCAGACGTAGATTACTTCGTAAACAGCTTATCAATATAATCATAGGAAAATACTTAGTTCGGCTCGCGGCGCCGGGAGGGCATGGTTTCGCCGGCGGAAAGCGATCATTGGCCACGAACGCGGCCCTTATTCTCGTCCAATTTTCTTGCGGCCTAACCGTGCAATACGGAGCGATTTATGACGTCGATAAGTGTCTAAAAGACATTTAAACGTGACAAAAAGAACGTTTGGAGCGACAAATGGCGCGTCATGAGTAACTCAATCAACCCAACCGTTCGGGCCGCCCGCCGGTACCGAATCGAGGCCCTGTCCGCGATGGTGCTCTATTTCGCGCTGATTTTCGGCAGTCGCGAAGTTCTGAACAACCACCGCTTCGTGCAGCATATCGGAATCGCCTGGCAAACTGTCATCGCGGTGGCGCCTTTGATTCCCCTCATTCTTCTCTTTGTGGCGATCATCCGGTTCACGCTTCGGATGGATGAATTGCAGCGCCGCATTCACGTCACCTCATTGGCGATATCCGGTGGCGCGACCGCGATGCTCGCCGTGACTTACGGACTCATGGAGGGCGAAGTCTTCCCCCATCCGTCCGCGTGGTACACCTATGCGGTGTTCATGATGGGCTGGGTCGTGGCCGTTCCGTTCGTCCGCCGTCGCTACCAATGAAAAACCGACTCAAGGTTCTGCGGGCGGAAAAGGATTGGTCGCAGGCGGATTTGGCCGACCGGGTGGGCGTCGCGCGCCAGACGATCGTCTCGCTCGAAGCCGGCAAGTATGCACCCAGCCTTCCGCTTGCCTTCAAGTTCAGCAAACTCTTCGGTAAGACCGTGGAGGAAATATTCGAAGCGGAATCGGCGGAGGAATCGATCCCATGAAAAGATATTGGGTTGTCGCCTTGATGCTTGCGTCGGCGTTCGCGCTGCGCGCCCAACCCGCGGCAGCGCCCTGGGCGCCGGCTCCGGTGCCGCAGAATTCATTCGATTCGGGGATCCTCCACGTCGACCGTTTTGGCTCGGGGCCGCAGGCGATCGTGCTCATACCGGGGTTGAGCTGCGGGACCTGGGTGTGGAACCGCACGATTTCACGGCTTTGCGGCCGTTACAGCGTTTACGCGATCTCGCTGCCCGGTTTCGACGGCCGGCCGGCGACGGCGCGGAAGCCGCTCTTTTCAGCGTTTCAGGATGATTTTTGGGCCATGCTGACCGCCCAGGGAATCTCGAAGCCGATCGTCATCGGCCACAGCCTCGGGGGGACGTTGGCGATCGCTCTGGCCGAGTCCCATCCCGAGCGCTTGGCGGCGATCGTATCCATCGATGGTTTGCCGATATTTCCCATGCTTGCCAATGCCACGCCGCAGGAACGCGAAGCGACGGCGGCGGAGTCGGCCACGGCGTACGCCACCCTCGACGCCACGGCCGAGTTGGCAGCCGAAGAGGGTTATATGCAGACAATCGGAACCAATCGGCCGGAATACGTGAAGGCGGCCGCGCGCCTCGAGGCCCGGAGCGATCCCAAGGCCGTGGCCACCTGGCTAGCGGAGGATCTCGCGACCGATCTGCGACCGGGACTGGCGAACCTGACGGTCCCGTTTCTCGAGGTCATGCCCTACAATCCGGCGGATTCCAAACCACCGATGGCCTACACGGAGGAACAGGCTTTGACCCTATACCGGGCCCTGGTGACGGGCGCGCCGGCGGCGACCGTGGTGCCGATCGCGCCGTCCCGTCACTTCGTGATGCTCGACCAACCCGAGGCGCTCGACCAGGCGCTCACGACTTTCCTCGCGGGGTTGCATTGAAACGCGGACGGGCAACGCGGGACCTGTGCCCAAAGAAAACCGCGTAGGTCTATCGGTCGAAATCCAGGTGTTGAAGGCCGTGGTGCAGGGGCACCGACACCCCGTGCCAGACGAACGTGCCGGTGACGCGGCGGGGCAGCGTTATATCGGCGGCCAAGCGATCGCCGGTGCGTTCCAGGTGGACTGAGATTTTGCCGTTGGGGTGCGGCATCGTGGCGCTGACGTGGGTTAGGTCGCCCAAATGCGGCTCGATCCGCACTGTGGCGAAGCCGGGGGAGGCCGGCTCGATGCCGCAGACAGTGGCGAGCAATTCGTAGTTCGGCGAGGCGCTCCAGGCGTGACAGTCGCTGCGGGTCGGATCGGGCCGTTCGGCGAAAGTCGTCAGCCCTCGGTCGAGCATCGTGCGCCAGGGCCCGAGTTCGCGCGCGTACGCGTCGCCCAGTCCGGCCTGCTTGAGCGCCCGCAGGAGGTAGAAGCGAAAATAAAGCGTGCAGGGCGTCAGGCTCGGGTCGTCGACCACCCGCCGCATCAAGTCGGTGGCGGCCGGGCCGGTGATCGCGCCGGACAACACGGCCAGGGCGTTGGCGTGCTGCGAAAAGGAAGTCCGGGCGGGCGTATCCGCGATCAGGCGGCGCGCCGGGTCCCAACACCGCTCGACCGTCGCATGGCGGAGGCGTTCCGCCAGGGCGGAATAGCGCTGGGCCAATTCGGTTTGGCCATAGGCGGCGAAGAGGTCGGCTGCGTCCGCGAGCGTCCAGGCGAGCTGGAGCGACAGGATGGCCGAGCCGCCCTCGTGGGCGCCGGGCGGCTGGCCGCCGGGGTGGGCGTCGTCGATCCATCCCCAGGCATCGGGCCAGTCGACGAAGCACCAGTAAGGGACGGGCCCGAGCAGTCCGGTGGCCGAGTCGACCCGCGGTTCGAACCACGCCAAGACATTCTGGATGCCGAGCAGTCGGTCTCGGATGAACGGGTCGTCGCGCCGGAGCCGGTAGTAATCGTGCACCATCTGGATCCAGAAGAGCGAAAACGTCGGGATGATCTGGGGGGCGACCGCCGGATAGCGGCTGAGCGTGAGGCCCTCGGCCAGGCGCGATCGGTCGAAGAGCTCGATCGCATTGCGCATGAGCCGGTCGTCGCCGGAAACATACAGGGTGATTAGAGACTGGATGCGGGTGTCGCCGACGTACTGCATTTGCTCGTAATACGGGCAATCCATGTAGGTTTCGTAGGCGCATAGCCGCGCGGTCCGCCAGCCGACCTGCCAGATGCGGGCGAGCGCGGGGTCGTCGCTTGTAAAGGTGGCGGTCTCGCGCAAGGGGTAGCCCGTGGCCACGCCATAGACATCGAGCAGCGTGAGCGGCTGGTCGGCGGTGTGGATGGAGAGCTGAAGGTAGCGGTAGGTGCGGAAGGTCAGCGTCGTAAAATCCCGATGTTCTCCGCCGTCCGCGATGAAGCGGTCGCTCTTGCCGACGATGTGCCGATCCGCGATCGCGTTGCGGTCGCCTTTTTGGCCGGTGGCGTCGACGAGCGCCTCGGCGTAGGTAGCGACGACGGTGGCGTCGCGGCCCGCCCGGGTGACCACGTGCGGGTAGGCGTTCGTCTCGAAACCCTGGTCGATGAGCAGGGTGGCGTCGCTATGGGCGGATATCGTGACCGGGGCCCGGCCGGCGAGAAAACCGGCGTCGACCGGGACTCCCGTGGCCCGGCGCACTTCGCCCAAGCGCTGCGGAACCTCGGCCATCAGGGGAATATTGCGCGGGGCCAGCCACCACGTGACATCGGTGCCCAACCCGGCCGGCATGCCGTTGCCCAAGACGGCGGCGGGTGCCCAGGCGGAGTCGTCGAAACCGGTTGCCGTCCAACCCCACGGAAAGGTGCGACCGTCGATGTGGTCCCCGGGTCCGACCACGATGTAGGTGTGCATAGCCGCCCGATCGAGGGGTTCGGCCGTGACCGAACCATCCCGCATCACCCGCCAGGTCGAATCGGAGTCGACGACGCGCTCGATCCCGGTGTCGCCTTGGAGAATGAACGCCGTCTTTACGCTGAACAGGGCGTAGGGCGGGTCGTCGCCATAATTCCAGACGGCGGCCGCCAGGGTATTCTTGCCCGCCACGAGGAATGGGGCGATGTCGACCGATTCGAAGCGCCAGCGCATGCGATCGGAGCGCTGGGGGCCGCAGCAGACGGACGCGCCGTTGACATAGAGGCGATATCGCCGGTCGCCCGAGACATGGATCACGAAATGCGGCGGAACGACCGGGAGGTCGACCGTCTTGCGCAGCCGCAGCACGCCAAACTCGCCCACGGCGGGTCCGGGCTGCGCGATCCACGACGCGGGCCAGGCATTGCTCATCAGGATCGGACTTACGCCGGGTTCGACGTCGACGGCGGGACCGCCGGGTGCCGCGCGCAGTCCGGCGGCGAGGAGCAGGCAGGCGAACGGGCAAAGCGCCGTTCCGAGGCGGCGCGCGACGGCCCAGGGGCGGGGGTTCATGCCGGCAGCTTGGCCGGAAGCTCAGAGGATGCCAAGCGCCGCTCGCCGCATATATAATTGACAGATCAACCAAAAGGGCGGCAGGCTGCGCCAATGCACTTGGTTCTCGAGGTTCTCACGGCGGCGCAGGCCTTTCAAAAATCCGCGCACAAGCTGTTCGAGCCCTTTGGGCTCACGCCCGCGCAGTTCAATGTGTTGAATCTGCTCTCGGACCAGCCGGCCGGTCTCCGGGCCTCGGATCTAGCCCGGGCGCTGATCGTCGATCCGTCCAACGTCACCGGCCTGCTCAAGCGCATGAAGAAGGAGGGCTGGCTGCGGGAGATCAAGAGCACGACCGACGGACGCGAGCGCATCGTCGCATTGAGCGCCAAGGGGCGCTCGGCCTGGTCGGCCGCCCGCCGGCCGTACGAACGGAGCCTGGCCGCCCTTGAAGCCGAACTCGCTCCGCCCGACCGCGCGGTGGCCGAGGCGGTCCTGCGCCGATTGGCGGCAAAAGCCGCCGAGCTAGGCGAACCGACGTGACCGCGTAAGCCGCGGCGAGCCGAGCCGCGTCCGGTGCGGCCCAGAGACCGCACCCGAAGGTTTAACCCACGAACCGCCGACTCGACACCGAATCTGATCTGCGGGTAGCCGGCCGCATCGTTGCCTTACCGCGGATCGCAGACCGCGCCGTAGCCTTTAGGCGGAGGCGGGGGCGGGGGCGGAGCCCGATGCAGGATCCTTATGGCGCTGCTTGCAAATGAGCCGATCGATCGAGCAGCAGCCGCTCCCCGAGATGACCAATGCCAGGGCGATGCCGATGAAAAGCAGATGGTATTCAAAGCCCTCGCCTTTTTGCGCACCGGTCCAATTCATAAAGAAACCATTGCCGACATGCACCATCAGCATCGCCACCAACATGTGGATGCCCATGACGGCGGCGACGAATCGCGTGAATAGGCCGAAGAAAAGAAGGATCGGGCAGAAGAATTCAACCAGGATGGCCGCCAGGGCGAGAAACGCCGGCAGGTGCATGGCCGATTCGAAGTAGCCCATCGTTCCGTGGAAGCCGTAGCCGCCGAACCAACCGAGCAACTTCT
>CAZWMF010000281.1:0-2637 GCA_964634535.1 uncultured Opitutaceae bacterium
CGAGTCGTTTCCGAACGGTAACACAATTCACCACCGGATTGTAACAATCCGGGCCTAAGCTGGCGGGCCACCGACCTCATGTCGCAACCCGCGCCGATAACACCAGCCAGTCACACTATCCTATTCGCATCCGGTGGGTTGCGTCGTGCCGTGGTCGGGTGGTGGTCGCTGGCGCTCCCGGCGGGTGCGCTCGTGTTGGCCGTGGGGGTCCAAGGTGTGCCGCTCTTCCACGAGAAGCCCCAACCTCGCACCGCGCATTTGGCCACGGCCTTGCCGGAGCAGATTCCCAGTTGGATCGGCCATGATATGCCTTTGGGCGCAAACGAGTTTCTATCCGGCGAGGTCGCCAAGGTGCTCAACTACGATGACGTTCTAAACCGGGAATTCGTCCGCGGTGGCACCACGTTTGGCGTCTATGTCGCCTATTGGGGCCCGGGCAAGATGCCGACCCGCCTGGTCGCCAGCCACACTCCGGACCGCTGCTGGACCGAAAACGGCTGGCATTGCCTCGACATGAAATTTCGCCAGACCGAGCGATTTGACGGGCAGGCGCTCCAACCGGCCGAATGGCGCCTGTTCGAACCGCCAGCCGGCGGACCTCCGACCTACGTCCTCTATTGGCACCTCGTCGACGGCAAGATTTACGACTACGGCAGCCGATTTAACTCGGTCCCGGATCCCTGGCTTTGGTGGAAGGACGCCATGCAGCAGGCGCTGCGCGGCAGTCAGGAGCAGCTTTTCATCCGGCTGACCAGCAACGAACCGCTGGAAACCTTGTGGAACGACCCAGGCTTTGCCGAAGTCCTGCGCCGCCTGGCGCGCCTGGGTCTCGCCGCGCCGACCCGCGCGTAGCGCCATCCTTTATGAGCATGACCGCTCTCCCCCGCATGGAAAAGCCTCGGATATTTCTCTCCCCACCGCACATGGGCGAGGCGGAGCGGCGCTATGTCGAAGAAGCCTTTGCCACCAACTGGGTGGCGCCCGTCGGGCCCCATCTTTCGGCCTTCGAGGCGGAAATGTGCGCCGCCAATGGCATAAAGTCGGCGCTGTGCGTTTCGTCGGGAACGGCCGGACTCCACCTGGCGGTGAAACTCATGGGCGTGCGGCGGGACGACGAAGTGTTTTGCTCGACCTTTACGTTCACCGCCAGTGCCAATCCGATCCTCTACGAGGGCGCTCGGCCCGTGTTCATCGACGCGGAAGAAGACTCGTGGAACCTGGATCCGGCATTGCTCGCCGACGCTCTGGACGAGCGGGCCCGACTCGGACGTCTGCCGCGCGCGATCATCGTGACCGATATTTACGGGCAGTGCGCCAATTGGGATGTCATCGCCCCGCTCGCGGCCGCCTATCGGGTGCCGGTCATCGAGGATGCGGCCGAGGCGGTCGGCGCGACCTATCAGGGCCGCTCGGCCGGAAGCTTCGGCAGCATCGGGGTCTACTCCTTCAACGGAAACAAGATCATGACGACGAGCGGCGGCGGCATGATCGTGTCGTCGGATCCGGCTTTGATCGAGCGGGCCAAGCACCTGGCGACCCAGGCCCGCGACCCGGCTCCGCATTACCAGCACACCGACCTCGGCTACAACTACCGGATGAGCAATGTCCTGGCGGGCATCGGCCGGGGGCAGCTTCGCTCTCTGCCCGCCCGGATCGAGCGTCGCCACGAGATTCTCAAGTTCTATCGCGAAGCGCTGGGCGACCTGCCGGGCGTCGCTTTCATGCCCGAGCCGCCGGTGGGTCGTCCCAACCATTGGCTTACCTGCATCACGATCGATCCGGCCCTGGCCGGGACGGACCGGGACGCGGTTCTGCGCGCCCTCGAGAGCGATAATATCGAAGCGCGGCCCCTGTGGAAGCCGTTGCACCGCCAGCCGCTCTTCCAGGGGGCGGCGATCTTCGGCGGATCCGTTTCGGAGCGGCTCTTCGCCCAGGGCCTTTGCCTCCCCTCGGGATCCGCGATGACCGAGGGTTGCCTGCAGCGGGTGGCCGAGGTTATTCGCAGCGTTTTTCCTGCCGCCGCCTCCGCGGCCGCGCTTCCATGGACACCGTTATACCTCACCCGGAAATCCGAGCCGACGCCGTCCTTGGCCTAGCCGTTCGCGAACGGTTGACCCGCGCTTCGCGGTTCGTGTTTCGCTTTTTGGACCGCTGGGTGGCGGGGCGGCCGGCGGTGCGCTTTGCCGCGATTCTGCTCATCTATGCGATCAATCTCGGGCTCGCCTTTTTCTTCGCGTACGCGATGCGTTGGGATTTTGCGATTCCCGATGAATTTTACCGGCAAATGCTCGAGCTGGTCGTGCCGATCGTAATCTGCAAGTTGCTGCTTCTCCAATCGTTCGGCCAGTTCCGTACCCTGATGAGCTATTTCGGGCTGGCCGATTTCAGCGGCGTGCTCGCCTCGATGGGCATCGTCTCCGGTTCGATGCTGGCCCTTTGGTACGTGGCGGTCGCCAGCGCCGCGCCGCCTCGCGGCGTGATCCTGATGGATTTCGTGCTGAGCATCGGCCTCGTCTCAGCCTTCCGCATTTCGTTTCGCGTGGCTCGGGCCTGGTGTAGTTCGGGCCCGGTCCTGCCCGGATACCTGGAGCGGCGCGTCGCGATAATCGGGGCGGGCGATATCGGCGAGGCATTGAC
>CAZWMF010000281.1:2647-5556 GCA_964634535.1 uncultured Opitutaceae bacterium
CCTCGAGCGGCGCGGCAGCGGGCTTCGTCCGGTCTTGTTCATCGATGAGGATCCCACGCTCATCGGCCGCATGATCCATGGTCTGCCGGTCTATGGTCCGCTCGATAAACTCGACGGGTTGGTGGCGCGGGCCCAAATCCACGAATTGGTGATCACGCTCCCCAATCCCTCGCCCCGCCGCGTGAAGGAAATCGTGGCATTCGGCCGGAAGATTGGCGCGAGCACCCAAATCGTGCCGTCGGCGACTCAGATCGCCTCGGGCCAGGTGAAGGTCGAGCGCTCGCGGCCGGTGGCGATCGAAGATCTCCTGCGTCGCGAGCCGGTCAATCTCGATTCGACCGGCATTGCCGGGCTGCTGCAGGACCGCGTGGTGCTGGTCACGGGAGCGGGCGGCAGCATTGGCAGCGAACTTTGCCGGCAGATTCTCGGTCGGGCTCCGAAGCTCTTGATCATGGTCGAGCAGACCGAGATCGCTCTTTTCGAAATCGAGCAGGAACTCGTCGCCGGGGAGGAGGGCAAGCGGCTCGTGCCCCTGATCGCCGACGTTACCGACGAGGCGGCCATGCGAACCATCTTCGAACGCTATCGGCCGGGGATCGTCTTCCACGCCGCGGCGCACAAGCACGTGCCCTTGATGGAGCGCCAGCCGGCGGAGGCCATCAAGAACAATACGCTCGCCACGGCGGCCTTGGCCAAACTGGCCAGCCGCTGCGAGGTGGAACGCTTCGTCCTCATCTCCACCGACAAGGCGATCAATCCGACGAGCGTCATGGGTTGCTCGAAGCGCATGGCGGAAAAGGCGATCCAGGCGCGCCAGCGCTCTCCCGGCAACCGCACGGCATTCTTGGCCGTACGGTTCGGCAATGTCCTGGGGTCCAGCGGCAGCGTGGTTCCGACCTTTCGACGCCAGATCGCCCAGGGCGGCCCGGTGACGGTGACCCATCAGGACATGACGCGCTACTTCATGACCATACCGGAAGCGGTGGGTCTCGTCCTCCAGACCGCGACCTTGGGAGCCGGCGGGGAAATCTTCATTTTGGACATGGGGGAACCGGTCAAGATCATCGACATGGCCCGCCAGATGATCGAACTAAGCGGCTACCAGCCGGATATCGACATCGAGATCAAGATCACTGGCATGCGGCCCGGCGAAAAGCTTTTCGAGGAATTGCGCCATACCGAGGAGTCCCACGAGCCGACGCCGCACCCGCGCATTTTCAAGCTTTTGGGCCATCCCGGTCCCGATAACCCCGACGCCTGGTTAGCGGACCTGGCTTCCCTGGCGGAAGCCGGGGGCCAAAATGCGATCAAGGACGCGATGCAGCGCCTGGTCCCCGAATATGTGCCGTTCAAAGACTGACGTGCCGGTCGGTTGACGGCTCGAGATCGGCAAAGCGCACGGCCGCCACGAGCAGAATGCTCCACGAGAGCAGCACGGCGGGACATTGGAACACAAAATCGAGCCAGGCGTGGACGAGGACGAGCACGCAGCCGAACACGGCGCAAAGCGGAAGGGGATGTCGCCAAATTTTCCGCCGGGCGAGCGCGATCCCGGCGCAGGCGACCATGACCAGGATGGGGATCATGCCAATGGCCCCGTATTCGATCGGGAATTCCAGGAGGTCGTCGTGGGCGTGCTCCCAATACCGGAGCAGGCCCGGTCCAACGCGGTAAATCGTCGGATAGTGTTGCGCATAGATCGGGAACCCGTAGCGAAAACAGCCCGCGCCCCAGCCGAAAAACCAGTGGTCCGCGAGCATGTCCTCAGACGCACGGCGAACGAGCGCGCGGTCCTGCAGCGAGGCCGTCGGGTCGTCGATCAAGCTGGCGAAGCGCTTCCACAGGATTTCCGATCGCAGCGATATTAAGCAGGCGAGGAGCATCCCCAGGCCCGCGAGAATTGGCCCCGTCAGTCTCCTCCGGTGTCGGCCCATGCCCCGGTTTCGCCGGAGGCGAATCGCCATCAGGCCGGCGAGGAGCACCGTGAGCACGAGCAAGAGGACGATCGCCATCCGGGAGTAGGAGAAAACGACCATGACCGCGAGCAGGACTGTCCCGAATGCAAACAGGACGGTTTGGATTGGGCTTTCCAGCCGTCGGCGCATGCGGACGAAGTGGCGCAAGGTCATACCCGCGGCTAGCGCCACCATCAGGTTGAAGTACGCTCCGGCGTGGTTGCGATAGATGAAGCTGGCGACGAAGTAGACGTTGCTCGGCTGATAGACCCAGAAGATCCGCGTGGCGCCGGTGAGCTGCTGGACGAACCCTAGGGAGGCGACGAGAACTGCGTTAAGCACCATGCCCGCGCAAAGGATGCGGTAGCTCTGCCGGCGCAGGAATCCGGTCCAGACCGAACAGACCAAAAGCCAGAGCGAACCGATCACGACCATGGCTCTCCAGGGATTTGACCGTCCAAAGGGAGCATCAACGCCCGTCGGGAGCCACGGGGCATGCGCCACGGCGGCGAGCCACCACGCCTTGCCGTTGGTGATAAACCGCCAGGATGGATTGCCGGCTTGGACCAAGACGTAGACGAGCAATGCGAGGCCGGCCCAGAAAATCGGAAAGCGAAGGAGTCGGCCGACGGGCCGCTCGTCGCCAGCCGACCGATCCCCGGTTTCACCGCGCGGCCACAGCGCAAGGCCAAAACCCACTAGCGCAAACCCCAGACTGACCCACTGACTCCACACATGGACGGTTCCCAGCGCCCAGGGCAGAAAGCTCAGGTGGGCCAGGGTCACGCCGACCAACGCAGCTTCGCGTCGCGGCAGGGGAGGGGCTCCCGTGCGACCGAACCGGCGGTCGCCCCGGAAGGCGCGAATCGTAAGAGGAACTCGCCCGATCGAGGACATGGTCTAGTGGACCCCTTCCGTTGGACAGGGGATCGAGTGAAATAAGTTAGATTTGAG
>CAZWMF010000282.1:0-5553 GCA_964634535.1 uncultured Opitutaceae bacterium
GCACATCGCGGCCAACCCCGGCTTGGTCCAAGGAGCGCCGTGACCGGCGCCGGGCGGCGCGGGCGCCCCCGGTTTGCGAAGTCCTTGGTGGCGTTTCGGTTCCGCCGATCGGCGAAATAACCGAGAATGTCCGGGAGCATGTTAAACTTGGGATACCATGAATCCGTCCGCTTTGGGCCCCCGCGTTCGCGCCCTCGCGTTTGCCGCGTTGAGCTTGCTGGGGAGCCCGGCCATGTTTGCCGGCAGCTCGGTCATCGCGACCGCTAATTTCGGATACAACAACAGCAACTCGGCCCGTTCCTACACCGTCCCGTCCGGGGCCAATTGCGTCGCCATCCAGGCCTGGGGCACCCAAGGCTATGTGGCCGAGTCGTACGTGATCGGCGCCGGCAGCACCTTGTCGATCACGCTAAACGCGTCGAATCACTCCACCACAGTCTCCTCCTCGGCGGGCACGATCAGCATTGCCGGCAGCACCAGCACCGCCTCCGGCAGTCCGTACAATGGCACGATCCTCACCAACTACACCGGGGGCGCCGGGCCGGCCTCGCCCGGAGCGGCCAATGGATCCTACGTCGGCTATGTGACCGTCGCGGCGGAGTACTCGACATATCAGCTGGCGATTTCCACGAGTCCAGCCAGCGCGGGAACGGTGACGGGGGCCGGCACTTATGCCGTCGGCACCCAGGTGAACATTTCGGAATCGCCCTGGTCCGGCTTCACCGCCGCGGGTTGGGGCGGTCCCGACTACCTGTCGGTGGCCTCGCCGAACAGCGCGTCGAGCTCGATCGTGATGACCGCGGACCGCACGCTGATCGCCAACTTTACGGCGGTCGCCCCCGTGTTCACGAGCAGTTCCGGCACGGCCACCCTGGTGGTGGGCCAGCCGTATTCGTTTCAGGTGACGGCCACGCAGTCGCCCGTTTTCACGGCCGCGAATCTGCCGCCGGGCACGGTCATTTCCAGTGCGGGCCTGATCAATGGCACACCGACGACGGCCGGCGCCTTCTCGGCGCAGATCACGGCCAGCAATAACGCGGTTTCGGTGGAAGAGGACGGCGTGGGCGCGAACGAGATCGTCAAAATCTCGAGCACGGACTATTCGAATGTCAACGTTTACTCGGGCGCCCTCAATATCGGCGTGAACGGCGTCAACGCGCAGGGCTTCTGCATCGACCCGTGGCACTCCAGCACCGAGGGCCAGTGGATGAATTATAATTGGGAAACGCTGGCGACCGGGCCCAAGGTGGGCAACGGCATGGGGCCGACCGTGGCCACAAAGATCGAGCAACTGTGGGAGGAGTATTACAGCAATGGCATGAGCAACTCGACCGCCGCCGGCCTGCAGATCGCGATTTGGGATCTGGTCGGTTCGGCCATGAGCGCGCAAACCGGCGGCGCCGACTGGTTCACGCTGAGCAGCTCGAACGACTATGGCGCCAGTTCGATGATTTCCTGGGTGGACGCGAACACGAACGCTGCCGCCGCCAATCTCTACGCGGTGAGCGGCACCGGCCAGGACTACGTGACGACCGCGGCCTCGCTGCCCCAACCGGTCGCCGCCGCGGCCACCGCGGTGCAGACCAAGGAATTCATGGTCTACGCGACGCCGACCGTGGCGAGCGCGAGCGCCACCATTCCGGTCAACCAAGCCTATTCGTACACCATCTCGGCGACGGGCAGCCCCACGAGCTACAGCGCTTCCGGACTGCCGGCCGGCCTGGCGATCGTCGCGGCGACCGGCGTCATCTCCGGCACGCCCACCGTCACGGGCACGTTTGCCGTCACGCTCACGGCGGCCAATCCGGGCGCCTCCGGCACGGGCACGCTCACGCTCACGATCGAACCGACCTACACCCTCGCCATCTCGGTCTCTCCGGGCGCCTCGGCCGGATCGGCCTCGGGCGCCGGCACCTACATGTCCGGCACCACCGTCTCGATCCAGGAAACGCCGGCCGCCGGCTACGCCGCCACGGGCTGGGCCGGCACAAACGTCGGATCAGTCGCCTCCCGCACGAGCGCGTCGACCACGATCACGATGAACGGGAACTATTCGCTCACGGCGGACTTCAGCGCGATCACCCCGGTGCTCAGCGGCGCGCCCCCGGCCATCGAACTGGTCGGTCAGGCCATATCCACGCAGATCACCGCGACACCGGCCTCGATTTTCACGATAACGAACCTGCCGCCCGGCTTGACCTGGACGTCGAGCGGCGCCATCGGGAGCGCCCCGACGCAGACGGGCAATTATTCCGCCACCATCTCGGCGAACAACAATGGAGCGACGGCCAGCAAGAGCGCGGGCATCGCCGTCTATCCGCAACTCAGCCTCCCCACCGCCAGTGTGTCCACCAACATTGGCCAAACCTTTTCCTACACGATCGGCGCCCCCGGCTGGGGCTCCACGCTCTCCGCCAGCGGTCTGCCCACCGGGTTGTCGCTCAATGCCACCACCGGCGTGATTTCGGGCACGCCGACCGTGGCCGGCACCTTTGCGATCGCATTGAGCGAAGTGAATCCCGCCACCTCCGCTACCGGCACCCTCACCCTCTCGGTGGTCCAAACCTACACGCTGACGCTTAATAGCGCCACCGGTGGCACGGCGACCGGCGCCGGAACTTATGCCGCCGGCACCACGGTGTCGATCAGCGAGACCGCCACCGGTGGATACCGCGCCGGCGGCTGGGGCGGGCCCAACGTGAGCCAGGTGGCGAATGCGGCCAGCGCCGCGACGACCATCGTGCTGAACGGCAATTATACGCTGAACCCGCAATTCGTGCAGCAGGCGACCTTGACGATCGCGAGCGCGACCGGAGGCACGGCGACGGGCGGCGGCACCTATGACGTGGGCTCGGTCCAGCCCATCGCTGCGACGCCCAACAGCAACTACGCCTTCACCGGTTGGACCGGTGCCGGCATCGCCAATGCGGCCTCGGCCAGCACCACGATCACGATCACCGGCAATGAGACCATCACGCCGGCTTTCACCCCCAGCTATACGCTCACCATTCTCACGGTCGCGGGCGGCACGGCCACGGGCGGCGGCACCTACAATGCGGGCACGACCGTGACGGTCGCGGAGACGGCGGGATCGGGCTATCGGACCGGCGGCTGGGGCGGAACGAACGCGGGCCTGCTGGTCAATGCGGCCAACCCCACCACGACGATCGTCATGAACGGCAGTTACTCGCTGACGCCCAAATTCGTGCAGCAGGGCACCTTGACGATCACGACCGAACCAGGCGGAAACGCATCCGGGGCGGGCACGTACGACGTGGGCACCGTTCAAGCGATCGTCGCCACCCCGAACAGCAACTACGCTTTCATGGGCTGGACCGGCGCCAACATCGCCAGCACGAGCGCCGCCAGCACGACGATCACGATCACGGGCAACGAAACCATCGCACCGTCGTTCTCGCCCACCTACACCTTGGCCATTGCGAGCGTCACCGGCGGCACGACCTCGGGCTCGGGCATTTATCCGGCCGGGACCAGCGTGACGGTTTCCGAGGCGGCGGGGTCGGGCTTCCGCACCGGCGGCTGGGGCGGGGCCAATGCGGGCCTGCTCGCGTACGCGGCCAATGCGACCACCACGATCGTGATGAACGGCAATTACGCGCTGACGCCGACCTTCGTGCAACAAGGCGTCTTGACGATCGCCAACGCCACGGGCGGCACGGCGACGGGCGGGGGCACATTCGACGTGGGTTCAATCCAGCCGATCGTGGCCACTCCCACAGGCAACTACACGTTTGCCGGCTGGACCGGGGCCGGCATCGCGAGCCCGAGCGCGGCCAGCACGACCATCACAATCACGGGCAACGAGACGATTACGCCGGCCTATTCGCCCACGTACACGCTGACGATCGCCAGTGCCACGGGCGGAGCGGCCAGCGGCGCCGGCACGTACCCGGCGGGCACCACGGTGACGGTCGCAGAATCGGCGGCGGCCGGATACCGCACGGGCGGCTGGGGCGGAGCCAGCGCGAGCTTGCTCGCCAGCGCGACCAGCGCGGCGACGACGATCGTGATGAACGGCAATTACGCCCTGACCCCGCAATTCGTGCAGCAGGGCACGCTGAGCATCGCGTCCGAGTCAGGTGGCACGGCGACCGGGGCCGGCACCTTTGACGTGGGCTCGGTTCAGCCGATTGTCGCCACGCCGAACACCCATTACACCTTCACGGGCTGGACCGGCGCCGGGATCGCCAGCGCGGGTTCGGCCAGCACGACGATCACGATTACGGGCAACGAGACCATCACTCCGGCGTTCTCGCCCACTTACACCTTGACCATCGCGAGCGTCACCGGAGGAAGCGCGTCGGGGGCGGGCACCTATCCGGCCGGAACGACCGTGACGGTGACCGAGGCGGCCGGTTCCGGCTACCGCACAGGCGGCTGGGGCGGGGCGAACGCCAGCCTGCTCGCCGGCCCGACCAACGCGACCACCACGATCGTGATGAACGGCAATTACGCCCTGACCCCGCAGTTCGTGCAACAGGCGGTTCTGACAATCGCCGGGGCGACCGGGGGAACGGCGACCGGCGGGGGCACGTACGACGTCGGTTCGGTTCAGCCGATCGCCGCCACGCCGAGCAGCGGCTACTCCTTCACGGGTTGGTCGGGCGCCGGCATCGCCAGCGCGAGCGCGCCCAGCACGACGATCACGATCACGGGCAACGAGACCATCACGCCGGCCTTCACGCCGACCTACACGCTGACGATCGCCAGCGCCACCGGCGGCACGGCAACCGGCGCGGGCACCTACCCGGCGGGCACCACGGTCACGGTCACGGAGACGGCTGCGGCGGGCTATCGCACCGGCATCTGGGGCGGGGCCAGCGCGAGTTTGCTTGCCAACGCGGGCAGCGCTTCGACGACGATCGTGATGAACGGCAACTATGCGCTCAGTGCGGAATTCGTGCAACAGGGCACGCTGACCATCACGACCGAGCCGGGCGGCACGGCGACGGGCGCCGGCACGTATGACGTGGGCACGGTCCAGCCGATTACGGCGACGCCGAACGGCAACTACGCCTTCACCGGTTGGACGGGCGCGGGCATCGCCAATGCGAGCGCGGCCAGCACGACGATCACGATCACGGGCAACGAGACCATCGCCCCGGCGTTCACCCCGACCTACACCTTGACGATCGCGAGCGTCACCGGCGGCACCACGTCGGGAGCGGGCACGTATTCGGCCGGGACGAGTGTGACGGTTTCCGAAGCGGCGGCCTCGGGCTACCGCGCGGGCGGCTGGGGCGGCGCGAATGCGAGCCTCCTGGCCAACGCCACGAGCGCCGCCACCACGATCGTAATGAACGGCAACTATGCGTTGACGCCGCAGTTCGTGCAGCAAGGCACGCTGACGATCGCCAATGCGACGGGGGGCACGGCGACGGGCGGCGGCACGTTTGACGTGGGCTCGGTCCAGCCGATCGCGGCCACGCCGAACAGCAATTATACGTTCGCCGGCTGGACGGGCGCCGGGATCGCCAGCGCGAGCGCGGCCAGCACGACGATCACCATCACCGGTAACGAGACCATTACACC
>CAZWMF010000283.1:0-5532 GCA_964634535.1 uncultured Opitutaceae bacterium
CTAGCGGTCGATGACGATGAAGGCCACGCGCTTTTGGTTCACGAAAGCCTGCGGGAGGCCGGTCTGACCAATCATATCGAGCATTTTGGCGACGGCCAAGCGGCGCTCAACTTCTTCTTCGCTCCGGGAACCGGCCGATCCATCGAACGCGGGCAAACCTATTTGATTCTGCTGGACATCCGCATGCCGAAGGTCGACGGGTTCGAGGTATTGCGTCGGCTCAAGGCGGACGACCAGCTCTGCAAGCTGCCGGTGATCATGCTGACCACCTCGGACGACGCCCAGGGCATCGATCGGTGCTACGCCCTGGGCTGCAACGCCTATGTGCAAAAGCCGGTGGATTACGATCGTTTTGCGGAAACCGTCCGGCGCATCGGCCGCTTTACCGACGTTCTCATGGCTCCGGCTACGTTTAACTCCTGACCGCCGGCGCTAATCTGGTCGACGCCTCATGCCCAAAAAGATCCTCCTGGTCGAAAACGACCGCGACATCCTCGCACTCGCGACCGAAATCCTTCTCCGGGCCAACTACGAGGTCATTCCTGCGCATACCGTCGCCGACGCCACGGCCCGCCTGGCCGGCCGGGACATCGCGATGGTGGTGACCGACTTCAACCTGGGCTCGGCGATTACGGGCGCGGAACTCGTCCAGGCGGTGCGCCGGGACCAGCCCGGAACACCGTTGATCATGATCACCGGCAACGTTCCCGACCTCCCCGAATGGCTATTGACCGGTCCATCGGCCGTGCGCGTCATCCCCAAGCCGTTTAGCTTCATGAGCCTGCTGGAGGCGATGAAAGCCGAATTCGAACAGCATCGAGCAGTCGAGCGTCCGACCCCGGTCGAGCCGGTCTGGCCGGCGATGATCGCGCTACCCAAGGCCATCGAAACCCTGGTCCACCAGGTGGTGAACCAGGAAAGCATCGTCGCCGTAACGGACCGAAAGGGATTGATCGTCTATGCCAACGACCGCTTCTGCGAGATTTCGGGTTACCGCCGCCATGAATTGATCGGCCAAAACCACCGCCTGCTGAAGTCCGGCCAGCATCCGCCGATCTTCTACAAACAGCTCTGGGCGACGATTCTCAATGGGAAGACCTGGCGCGGGGAGATTTGCAATCGCTCGAAAGACGGTCGCCTCTACTACGTCGACTCCATGATCGCGCCCCTGAGCCAGGCCGGGGTCGTCACCCACTTCATCGCCTTGCGTACGGATGTCACCGAGCGGCGGTTGGCGGTGGACGCCTTGGCCGAGCGGGACCGACGCAGTGAAGACGAGCGTCGGATGACCGCCCTGGGCCGCATGGCCGAGGGCGTCCTGCACGACTTGAGCAACATCCTCACCGGCGTCATCGGCATGGCCGAGATCGAACTGGGCACGCAGGGCGGACCCTTGCAGGAAGCCATCAACCGCATGGTTCAATTGACGCATACGCTGCGCGACTACACGGCCGGCCGCCCGAAGAAGGCCGCGCCGTTTCGCCTGAAGCCGTTGCTCACCAGCGCCTGCTCGCTGATTCGCCACCGCGAGAATGCCTCCGCCCAACTCAAACTGCACGAGCAGTTCACGGCTTTGACGGATATCGAGGTCGTCGGCAACGAGGGGCAGATTTTCGAGGTCGTTCTCAACCTGCTCGTCAACGCGGTGGAAGCGACCGCCGGACTGCCGGTTCCGGAGATTCGGGTGCGCACATCCCTGGCGGACGGCCGCGTCACGGTGACCGTGGAGGATAACGGACGCGGTGTACCCCCATCGATCGCCATCGCCATCTTCGATCCCTACGCTTCCACCAAGGGACGCGGCCGGGGCCTGGGACTGTCCGTGTCCCGCCAAATCGCGCATGCCCACCACGGGGAGTTGCGCCTGGCGCCGGCTGCGGAAACGGCCGGAGGAGCCTGCTTCCAATTGGAACTGCCGGCCCGGGCGATTGCGACCGGCCTGCCCTTCGCCAAAGACCCGGCGCCGGCGGCCAAGCGCTTCATTTTGGTGACCGAAGATGATCCCGATGTGCAGCGCCTGATCGAACGCGCCGTGGGCGACATCGGTCTCCAGGTGATCTGGCATCGGCCAGGCGAGGCGCTTCCCCGGATCCTCCATCGCTCCCGGGAATCGCTCGCCGCCGCGGTGGTCGACTCGGGCGACCTGAATGCGGAGCACGGATCGGTGGCGGCGCTGCGCCAACTCTCCCCCAGCCTGCCGATCCTTTCGATTTCCGCGGCGTTGGAGGATCGGGGCAAGCGGATGACCAAGTGGGGCGTGGTCGAGCACCTGCCCAAGCCGTTTGATTCTGACGATTTCGTTGAAGCGCTGTACGCCGCTCTGACCAACACCGGCCTGGACGCCGCCGCGCCGCCGGGGCCGACCGCCCATCCGACGAGCCGCTGAGGTTCGGGTCATCCTAGGGAATGTTTGCAAGCCTGGTCCGGCCGCTGCCGGGCCGAGAGCCGTCCGATCGCTGCGTTGGCCGCTCGGGGCCGGGCTTCCAGCCCGGCACCCGCGCGGCCGCCTTGCGCTCAGTCGGCTACGGCTTCGACCTCGGCCAACCCGGGTTTGCAAACATACCCTAGAACATGTAGCTCACATTTGCCCGAAATAGGGTCCGGGCCACCAGCTGATCGCCGGTGAAGTGATAGTAGAGTGGGAGTTCGACGTCGGCATACATCTTGAGTGGATGCAAATCGAGTTCCAGCCCCGGCGCCGCCAGCACCCGCACGAAGCCCGAGGCCACCGGATCCGCCGAGTTCGCGCCGGTATCCCGGGTGCGAACGGAGAGCTTGATCTGCCCGATCGGTGCAATCCGCAGGCGGCCGAACCGCAAGCCGTCGTAGTAGGCTCCGCCCGCCACGTCGAATTCCGCGCCGGGCCGGTATTGGACCTGCGTCAGCACCGGCACGTCCAACAAGGCCTGCGCGAATCCGATCCAATCGGATTCGCCTCCCAGGTCAAAGCGATCGTAGCCGCCGAGCAAGAGGTCGGTGCTCCCGCTGCCGATTTCCGAATCGCGGTCGATATCCTGGTATAGGTCATTCGTCGTATAGCTGCCGGTCGGAAGCTTGAGGCCAAAGGTCAGCCCGGCGGACAAGTCAGGGGAAAATCCGGTGTAGATGCCCTCGAGGCGGACGTCGCCGATTCCGCTGAAATTCAGCGTGACGATATCCTCGCCCGTGGCGCCGCCAGTTGTGACAAAGTGCCGGCTTTCAAAGGGCAATTCGATCCGGAAACCCCAATCGCGGTCGACCATGTCCTGGTAGCCCAGCGTGTACCAACTCGTCCGGATGTCCTTGTCGCCATTGTCGGAGGCCGGCGCCGCGGAGTCGCCGCTCCAATTCCGGTTCTGGTCCTGGTAGTCATAGTCGACGAAGGTCATGACACCGGAAGCGGTCGGCATCATGGAACTCGTGCCGACCTCGTAGATGCCGCAACCGCAAGCGCAGGCGCTCGAGCGCGGCGTCAGGCCCTGGTTGAGGCCGAGTGCGATCGCCGCCGCGAGCGCGAGGCGCCGGCCGGTTACGGGTCGGCGGCAATGTAGGTCGGTCGGAATGGTCGTTGAGTCAAAGCTAGGTTGGATCTGAGAGTTTGCGAAATGATTCATTGAGAATGGGAAGGTTAAGCCAATGTGCGCTGGGTGGGTGCGATCCGGAAAAGGCGCCTAAGCGCACCAGTCGGGATCACCGAAGCGTCGCTTCGTTGGAGACAAGGCAATCCGCTTTACTCCCGCGGGAGTCGGCGGACGCGAAGAAGGCTAGGGAATGTTTGCCAACCTGCTCCGGTCGCTGCCGGGCCCAGAGCCGTCCGATCGCTTCGTTGGCCGCTCGGGGCGGGGCCTCTAGCCCAACACTCGCGCGGCCGCCTTGCGCTCGGTCCGCTGTGGCTCCGACATCGGCCGAACCAGGTTTGCAAACATTCCCTGGACGGCGACGGGCCTCGGCGGAGGCACCGGAACCTCGTCGCTGCGCAATGGGGCCACCACCCGAAGCGCCGGCGGCCATGCCCGCCGGACGGACGGGGACACAGAACAGGTCAAACTGTCCAAAATGATTACGATCTTGGGGGAATTGTCCGGGGTCACCGCCGCGCCGTGCTTGCCCGCCGCATCCCGCGCCTTTTGGACCGCCCGGCAGATCGCACAGGGCTTGGCCGGATCGAATGTCTCGTGGGCCGCACTTGCCAGGGACTCCGTGCGCACATAACCGGCAAACATGCGCGTCCAGGCGAACAGTTGAGCCACGTCCAACATCGCTCCGCTGGCGCAGAGCCAAGCACACAGCAGGCCGATGACGGGAATTCGGCGCAACACGCGACCAACTTCAAAACATTCCGCGAGTGCCGCAAGATCTTTCGGGTGCCCTGACCGGGAGACCCGGGTGAACGCACGCGGGCACCGCCTCAATGCCTGCGCGGGCGATTGACGCGGTCTCGCCCATCACGTCGACGATGGCTCTTCCTCCTCGATTTCCGGGCCCTTGATTTCCGTGAGCAGACGCGCGAGTTCGGTCGCGGTTGGATTGCGGATGGCAAGCACGGTCAGCAGGCTCTCTCCCGCAGGGAGAGCAACCTTGGTTTGGGCGTTGGCCGCCAGGCCCAGCACGGCCGCAGCCAGAGGGGAATTGTGGGGCAGGCATTCGATTCCGGACTCGGGATCACTCGCGGTCTCGCCGTGCGTGGACACAAGAAAGGTAAACCGATGGGTTCGTTTCGTGGCCACATCCCGCTTCTCAATCGTGGTCACGTGCCCGAGTTGAAGCGTGCCCGTCGGTTTGGTCAGCCAGGTGGCGGGATCGACCTCGATGAACGTGTTGCGTGCGACGAAGCGGTCGAGCGCGTGCATCTTGCGATCCACGGCGCGAATCGCGTCCTTGGCGGCCTTGAAGCCGAAGTTTTCGCGCAGGTCGCCCTGGCTATGCGCTTCGACCTTGTCCTTGACCAAGCCGACTCGCTTGACCTTGAGCGCCTCAAACTCCTCGGCCAGCACGCGGTTATAGCCCGGCCGCACATAGATCGTCGTGGCGGGTGGAGCGGCCGGGCGGAATATCCGTTTTCGGGAGAAGGACATGCGTCGCGGAGCCAGCAAAGCGTCGATCGAAATGGAAGGCAACTCGACGGTACACCCTTCAAACCTCACCGGATCGTCGGGAAAGGATAAGCTTTAGATCGCGAGGCGGTCCAAGAAACCAAAGAAGACGCCTCAAAATCTGGCCGTGGCGGGGAATTTGAATCCGGGGTTATACACCGGCCGCGAAGCGCCGCACGTAGTCCAATGCGAAATTGCCGAACCCCCGATCCACCGGCTCATTGTTCACGAAACGGCCGAAGAATATCGGCACAAAGACGTCGCCTGCAGCATGGTGAACTCGAGAATCCAGCGAGTCAGTAGCCAGCGTATTTCCAGTTTCGCTTCTTGCCCTCAGCGAGCCACTGGAGGGTCGTGACCAACCGCTGGGCCCTCGTTTCCTTCCGCTTCGCCTCGGTGATCCAGTCCACGTATTCGCGCCGCTGGCTGGGAGTGAATATCTCGAAGGTCCGAGCGGCGG
>CAZWMF010000284.1:0-5274 GCA_964634535.1 uncultured Opitutaceae bacterium
CGGCGGGCGCCCCGTTCCAAGAGATCGGCATACCGATCGACATTCGCGTCCACCGCCCGACCCATGAGGATCGCGGCCTGCAAGGCCCCGAGATAGATGCTCGTGCCCATTCCATTGGCGCCCCAAAACTCGATGTCATACGTGTTGTGCTGGGGCTCTTCCGGGCAACCCGTGTGCCGGGGGTCCCAGGTCTCGATGGCGTAGTCAAGGCTGACGCGCACCTTGGGCCACATCTGGCGCAGCCATGCGGTGTCCCCGCTGATGCGCCAATCGCGATGGACTTTCATGATGCCGCCCAACTGCCCGTCGGCCGCATCGAACTCTTCGTGGACGATCGGTCGAATCGGCAGGCCGCTGCGAAAAGTCTGTTCGCCGCGGCTGTCCTGGGACGGGCCGAACTCGGTCTCGCGCAGGGTGCGTTCGAGCGCGGGAAAGAGATGGGGGATGGCCTGGGCGTAATTCCAGACGTGGGTGCACAGCGCGCCCTGGCCCTCCTCGTCGGCGCATCCTTCCCACGCCCAAAGCCGACCGTCGGTTTGGCGGAGAATGGTGGGAGACTTGAGGATCGCGAGATTGGCGGCCACCGCCTCGATCACTTCCGCCGGCAGCGTCGAATCCTGGAGGCACTGGGCAAAGCGCGCGGAGTTGGCGCGCAGCTCGCGATAGTGGGCGATCCAGTAGGTCGCCAGTTCCGCGATGTCCCGAAACTGCCCGGCGTACCAGGGCCGATAGGTTTCCTTCGGCCCGGCAGCGCCTCCCGGAAGATCCCGGCCCACCCGCAAATTGCTCTTCCCGGCATACCACGCTAGCCTTACGGCGATTTGCCGAGTTTCCCCGGGGGCGAGTTGAAGCAGAACAAACAATGAGGCGCCCGGGGCCGACGGCCCCTCGGCGACCGGCGCTCGCTCATAACTGGCGCCTTCGGCGATATCGCGCCACACCATCGCGAGCCAGTCCCACCAGCCGCCGCGAAACCAGGCGTGATTCACGCTTACCTGAGGCGCGTCGACGGATACATGCAAAGCCGCCTCCTCCCAAGGTCGGTCGGGCCGGCCCATTCCGTGCAGCACAAAACCACCCGGCGTGGACCGGATTGCGTTGGGCGTCGGCTCGGGCGCCAGGAAGTTCCTGGCGTTGAACGAAAACACGGCTTCAACCGTCTCGGACCGGCGATTGGTGAATTGATACTCCAGGGCCGCCACCGGCAGGCTTGAGTGATCGGCGTCGCCCGGCTCGAACGGGCTCCATCCGTTGATTTTCACCGCGATGGGCACGGCATCGTCGACCAAGGTCACTTCGGCAAAGGGAAACCGCGCTTGGAAGGAGGCGTCGTGAAATCGGGGCAATCCCAGGCCGGCCGCGGCCGCGCCGCTTGCGCTGCCGGGCTGGCCGAAGAGCTTCCAGGTTGGCACCGGTCCTTCAAGGATACGGGCCACCTTTTCGGGGCGCTTGACCGACAGGGCCGCAAATACGCCGGGCTCGTTGAACACGTCCGGGTGGTTCTGCAGCGAAAAGTGGGAAAGGGCGCCGGTGCCTTCCAGGCATAACGATCCCGCCCCGATCCCGCCCATCGGAAAGGCGACCCGGCTCAGGGTTGGACCCGCGTAGACGCCGTTGTAGTTCCGGTCGGGGTTGGCCGGGGCGGCCGGCGGCCGGGCCGCTTCGCGGCGGGCTTCATCCGCCTTGGCCGCCAACAATCCGGCCGTCGGCAACGCGGCCGCGGCCGACAGTTTCATAAATTCACGGCGATTCATGGATACCTTATCGTTTGAGCGCCGGAGAGGGCCCTTCGTGCCAACAAACGTCAGCGTGGAACAGCCATCCCGAGACGGTGGGGGGAAAATGGGGTGATGTGCGTCCGCTAGCCGGGGGCGAAGAGCCGATCTTCTATTCGGCCGTCGCGAGGGGCAAGATCATCCTGGCCGGTCCGGGTTTCGAGGCCGCCGACCCAAGAATCGAGACCGGTGATCGGGTGGCATCGCCAGGGCTCATGATTTCGGGTTGGTCCCGCCGCGTCCGCGGTTGAATATCGCGATTCCCGCCGCTAAAATTGCCTCGGTGATGAAAACCTGGATTGCTCTCCTCCTCGCGAGCCTCGCCTTCGCGCTTTTTTCCCAACGCGCCTCCGCCGCCGATATCGATGGGAAGTGGAGCGCCCACCTCGGAGGGCCGGATGGGCCGCAAATCGTCTTTACGTTTTCGACGACCGGCGCCCGGCTGACCGGGTCGGTCAATTCGCCCATGGGGGCCGTGGAGATTCAGAACGGCCAGGTCAATGGATCAGACTTCAGCTTCGGTGTTCCGTTCGACGGCGGTCTCATCCAATACCGTTGCCACCGGACGGCCGACGATGTCGTCGTGGCGGACCTGCTGGGCGGGCCGGCTGACGGGATGTCGCTGCGGCTCACCCGGGGCGTCGCCCCCGATGTGCCCCCGCCGCTGATCAAGCGCTCGCCCCACGCGTGGTGGCGCGATCGGACGCCCGGCCAGCGGCCCTACAGCAAGGATGCGGGCAAGTTGCCCCTCATCTCCGTCCAGGGAAACCGGTTCGTGGATGCCTCGGGCCAGCCGGTCCTGTTCCGCGGCCTGGCAATTTCCGATCCCGACAAATTGGAGATGCAGGGTCACTGGAACCGGGACCTGTTCGTGAAGGTTCAGGCGATGGGGGCCAAACTGGTCCGGATTCCCGTGCATCCGGTCGCCTGGCGCGAGCGCACCCCGACCGAATACCTCAAGCTGCTCGACCAGGCGGTCGGCTGGTGCACGGATCTCAACCTGTACGTGATGATCGACTGGCACAGCATCGGAAACCTGGAAACCGAGGTCTTCCAGGATCCCATGTACCGAACGAGTCGCCAGGAGACCTTCGAATTCTGGCGGGTGATGGCCCGGCACTACAACGGCCACCACACCGTGGCCCTCTTCGAACTCTTCAACGAGCCGACGACCTATCGCGACCAGTTGGGGCCGGTGGCGTGGGCGGACTGGAAGCGGACCGTCGAAAGCGAAATCACTCTGATCCGGGCGGCCAATCCGCAGGTGATCCCGGTGGTCGCGGGCTTCGATTGGGCCTACGACCTCACGCCCCTGCGACTGAGCCCGATCGCGGCCGAACGGATCGCCTATGCCGATCATCCTTACGCCAACAAGCGGCCGCCGCCCTGGGAGCCGAAATGGGAGCTGGATTTTGGATTCGCGGCCGACAAGTACCCGGTGATCGCGACGGAATTTGGCGGGTTTGGCTGGCCGCCGGCCGGCGTCGCCGGGACGGCCCCGACCGAGGCGCAGAAGCGACTCGCCGCCTATGGCCCGGCGATCATCAAGTATCTCGAGAGCCGGAACATTAGCTGGACCGTCTGGTGCTTCGACCCGGAATGGGGGCCATCGTTGATCAAGGACTGGCAGTACGACCTGACCCCCTCGGGGGAATTTGCGAAGGCCGCCCTGCATGGCCAAATCAAATGACCGCCTCGTCTGACCGCCCCGCCCTTCCCCGTCCGCCGGGATTTCGAGCACTCCGATGAGCGACGAGTATTTCGACGTGGTGAACGAGCGCGACGAGCCGATCGGCCGCGCCCGCCGCAGCGAAGTGCATGCCCGGTCCCTGTGGCATCGGGCGGTCCACATCCTCGTGTTCAACGACTCCGGCGCGGTGCTCCTGCAAAAGCGTTCGTTGGCCAAGGACCTGTCGCCGGGCCTCTGGGATTCGTCCTGCTCGGGCCACGTGGATGCCGGGGAGGACTACGACACCGCCGCGGGGCGGGAATTGGGCGAAGAACTGGGCCTCGCCGGTGGCCCGGCCCCCGCGCGCTGGTTTCGCCTGGAGCCGTCCGCGCAGACCGGCTGGGAGTTCGTCTGGGTTTACCACCTGCGGCACAATGGGCCATTCGCCCCGAATCCGGACGAGATCGACGCCGTGGCCTGGCTGACGGCGCCAGAAGTGACACGGCGGATCGCGACGCAGCCCGGGGATTTTGCCCCAAGCTTCGCGTTGCTCTGGTCGATTTTCGAGCGATCGCGGTTCCAGCCCCCGGTTTGATCGGGGGCGCCGAGTCGGGCCGCCCGACCCGTCCCGGTCAATAGTGCCGAAAAAAGCCGGCCAACAGCAGCAACTCCGGATGGGCGGCCGACAGTTTCGGCAGGATGACGCGGATGCGGTTGCGGTGGCCGGCGAGCTTCTCGCGCAGCGGCCGCAGATCCGTCACTTTGTTCCATTGCAGCTTCTTCAGGTCGAGCACGAGGCGGCTATGGGTTCCGACCATCGAGTCGCGCAGGCGCTGCGCCAGTCCTTCCGCGTCCGCCGGCGAAGGAGCGCCGCCCAGCCGCATCCACACTTGGTGGCGGGCGTGCTGCAACTCGACGTCGACCGAGAAGTTCGGACTGGCCACCGCGGCGCTGAATTCCCGCCAGCGGGCCGACGCGCTCCAACTGGCTTCCGGCAGGCGATACACCGTGCGCTGCAATCGCGGGTGCTGGAATAGGTCCAGTTTCAAGGTAAGGCCCGTCCACAGGGCCGCCCCCACCGCCAGGACCGACTTCGCGCGTTGCCGCAGGCTCGGCGGGCCCAGCGCGGCGTGGATGCGCCGCTCCAACGCGCCGATCGATTTGCGCACGGCGGCGTTGGGGCCGAGCCAGCGGCCGGCGAGAAACACCGGATAGGCGTAGCGCAATTCATGCGCGTAGTATTCGGCCTTTTGCCGCAGGACCGGATTGGGGGAATCCTTGAGCTTGAGGTAGCCGAGCAGCCGCGCCTCGAGCACGCGGTAGATGCTCGGGCCGAGGCGCTGGAAATCCTGCTCGAAGCACCAGCGCTGGATCTGCTCGATCCGCTCCGGCGACAGGGTGGGGTGCTTGACCAGGGTGCGGAACCCGTCGGCGCGACGGTAGAACAGGTCCTGGTCGCTTGTATAGACTTCCTGCAGGAGGTTCTCTTTGATGACCCGCTCGTAAAAGGGCGTGCCCGGAACGGGACCGTAAATCAAGTACTGCCCGAGCGCCGGTTGGAGCTGCAACAGGCCGTCCAGTTCCTGGGCGACGACCTCCGGGGTCTGATAGTCGAAGCCGACGATCATCGAAGCCAGGATCGTGATGCCATGGGCGCGCAGGTCGGTGAAGAGTTCGCCCACCGGTCGGCCTTGCTGCTTCGCGTAGTTCGAGCGCGCGCCTTCGTAGCCGATCCAAAAGCCGTCGATGCCCATTTCCAGAATCTCCTCAACCGTAAACTGGCTGATGGCCTTGATCTCAGGCGTGCACATTCACGACTTCGGGACGACC
>CAZWMF010000284.1:5284-5511 GCA_964634535.1 uncultured Opitutaceae bacterium
ATGCTGGAGAAGGCGAAGATCGACGGCCGGATCGTCCCCTGCAGAACGCACGCGCGGAACTCCATGGCGCGCTTTTTGTTGAGCAGGAAGTCCTCGTCCAGGATCAGGAAGACCAGGTTCGGATCGAGCTCGGCATACCGCTCGACCACCCGATAGATGTCGCGGCCGGTCGGCAGCAGCTTGATGTGTTTGCGGGAAAAGAAATGCGACGTGCAGCAAAAGTCGCA
>CAZWMF010000285.1:0-452 GCA_964634535.1 uncultured Opitutaceae bacterium
CCTCACCGAGCGCCAACGACAGGTCGTGACGCTGTTCTACCTGGAACAAAAGTCCTACGAGGAGACGGCGGCCCTGCTCGCCATGCCGGTGGGCTCCGTCAAGACGCTCCTGCATCGGACCAAACTGCAATTTGGCCGATTGCTCGAAACCAAGCTTAGCCAGACGATATCCCGAACCGAACCCAATTCCCGATGACCTGCCGCGACGCCCAAACCCGGATTCTCGACCGACTGCACCGCGCGAGCGACGTCGGCGAGCGCGACGACGAACTCGCCGCCCACCTGACGGCCTGCGCGGATTGCCGCGCGTGGAACGCCCGGCAATTCACAATCGACACGGCACTTTCGCAGCACCTTAGCGCCCTTGAGCCGGAGCCGGCTTGGCGGGCCCAACTGCAACGTCGGATCGAAGCGCTTCCGCCGCGGTTGAGCCCGGCCGCGGCGGCCGAACG
>CAZWMF010000285.1:462-5505 GCA_964634535.1 uncultured Opitutaceae bacterium
ATCGAAATGACCCACGCCAAAACGGCGCAAGCCATGGCGGGTTTCATCGATCAAGGTCTCGTATCGGCTCATTCATCACATTCAAGCGGCTGTCGGTGAGCCTCCTGTTTGGCCTGACCGTGTGGGCGCTCACCGCGGGTGGCGAAACGACGGTGACCGCAATCTACCGTCACGCCGATGCGTTCGACTCCATTGCCAGGTTGGCGTTGCCGATGACGGTCGGCCTGCTGGTGGCAGGGATCGGAGTCTTGTCCGGTTGGATTGGCCTGCGCTGCGCCCGCCGGTTGATTTGACCGGTTCGCCGGCGCGCGGCGCCAGCCGGCCCCGGCCGCAGAATCCGTCGACTGGTGAGCGGCCGCGCCCGATTCCAGATCGCCGCCATCCTCACCCGTGGAAACTAGGGAATGTTCGCAAACATTCCCCAGCCCGGAAATCTCGTGAAAACGGCCAAAGCTCGCTTGAGCGAGTCGGGGAAATCTCTCTCACGCATCCGAATCCATCCAAACCGGTGTTTGGTTTCCGTAACTACCTCGATTGGGATGACGCGCCGACTGGGTTGGCGGGAGTCTCCGGCCGCGCGGCCGCGACCTGATCGTCGACCCATTGGCGCTCCCAGGCGAAAAAGTCCGGGGCAGCCGCGTCCAGCCCGTCCCATCGCCTCCGGCAGTAGTCGAAATACATTTCCCAGCGCTTGAGATAGTACGAGGTCATCATCCCCGACCAGGCCTTGAAGGCGTAGTCATGGTCCTCGTCGGTCTTCCGGTCGTTGCCTCCCCAGTACGTCACCAGCATCAGCGCATTGCGCAGGCAGTTCGCCTTCTCCGCCGGCGTATTCCCGTAGGCAAGCGCCCGATTCTCATAAGTGCTCAGCCGGCACGACGCTTCGGCCCCCAGGAGTTCGTCGGTGGCGCGGCCAAGGCCGAGGAACCGCTCGACCGCCCGTTCGAATGCCGGCCGGTTCTTTGCGCCGAGCGCCGCGGCCACTTCCGCGGAAACCGCCAAGGCCTCGTTTGAAAGGACTTGAGTTCGCAGGGCGATCCGGTCCAGCCGGTATGTCTCGCTGGCCTCGAATCGGCCCGCCGCGCGGGAAAACACGTCAACCGCGTGGGCGAACACCGCCGGATCGTAGCCGAGATCGAGCTTGCCCCAGGTTGTGACCGGGCAGGCGGGGATCGCCGGCCGAGCCAGTAGGACGTTCTCCGGTATGCCGCCGTTGACGTTGCCGTACGCGGTCTGCAGAAGAAGCGCCCAGGCTGCGGCGAGGTCCGGATCCGCCCGGCCGTAACGGTACTCAACATAGCCCTCGAGCCATTTCGACGCGTCAAGATGTTCGCGATGCCAGGCCGTCTCGAGCACGATGTCATAGGCGACCGGGTTGTTGTCGATGCCCTCGGGCATGATGCCCACGCCCTGCAAATAGCCGCCAAACTCGCCGGTACGCGCTCGATAGGTCTCGTCGGCATATCGCTGTAGCTTTCCGAAAAGGCCCGGCCGTTCGCCAAAATCGTCGATGCAGCACCAGAGGAACGGCGTCCCCTCGTAGCCGCGGCGGATTTCCCAATTGTGGGTACTTTCGCCGAACAATTCCTCGATCAGGAGGTGGGATCGGTCGCAGGCGGCGATCAGTTCCTTGCGCGGGTTGTCCAGCCAGCCCTGCAGGACCCAGACGGCCCCGGGGAAATGGCTCTGCATGGCGGCTTGGATCGACCCGCCGGCCCGGCCGAGGTCGATGCCGGCAATCACGCCCCCCTCATGGAAGGGGTCGCCGGAGAAGAAACGCAAGTCCCGGCCATAAAGTTTGCCGATTTCGTCGTAGTAGATGCCGGCGACACGGGCGAAGGCCGGGTCCGTGGGATCGAGGATTCCCGGACGCTGAAAGTCGGCCCAACGACCCTGGTCGACAATATGGGCCGACAATTTTTCCCGAAGAATGGCCGGCACCATGCCGTAGAAACCCGGCAACACCGGCTCGATGCCCAACGAGCGCAACCGGGCGATGATTCTCCGCTGCACGGCGCTGCGGCGCGCGACCATGGCCGGTGCCATCGGTCCGCCGAAGCCTTCGAGGTTGCCCATCAGCCACCAGGCCGTGTAACCCGGTCCGGGAATGAAGTTGGCGATCTCCGCGTCGGAATATCCCAGCCGCCGCAGGGTGGCGCTCCAAACCGCCTCTTCGCCGTTCGCCACCAGCATCAGGTTGACGCCATTTAACGCCATCCAGTCGAGTTCGTGCTCCCAGTCCTTCCACGAGTAGAAACTCATGGTGTAATTGTAGGTGCAGTAATTGAGGGCGTATCGGTAGCGCACGCGGGCGTCGATCCGGAGCGGCCGGTCGATGCGCGGCAGCACCGCGACGGCCGAAAGGTTGTCTCCCACATGCGAAATCGAGCGGTGGCAGAAGTATTTCAGGTACCAGCCCAGGCCGGCCGCGGCGGCATTCGCCGTCGAACCCCGGATGACGAGCCCGCCGCCTTCGGTACTCAATTCGAAGGCGTCCCCGCTCGCGTCCCTCAGCCTCTCAAAGCGCACGTGGCCCTGCAGCCATGGCACGCGTCGTGCGACCAGGGCCTCCACTCCAGAGAACGACGGCGCAAGCAGCCCGCCGGGCTCACCCCCACCGCCGTCGAGCACCTCCGGGTGACGGGTCCGAAAGGCGCGGGTCGCCGGGCCCAAATCGGCGAGACTCCCATTCTCATCCACCCCGTTCGAGGTCCACGCCATCACGCCTAGCCATCCCTCTTCAAACGCGATTTCGTAGTCGTCGGTTATCGTGTGACCCGCGGTGCCTTTGGCCGGCATCTCGCCGATCAACGCCGGCTTGTCGGGCGGCATCCGGTAGGCCGCCGGGGAGAGGTGCAGGGCATTGCCCCAGATCCGGCCGTTCCAGTCGTAGTAATGCGTGGTGTAGAAATCGAGCCGCGCGCCGGGCCTGGGCACCAGGGCCTGGAGCGCCCGGTCGCTCACCTGGTTGCCGCGGCAGACCGGCCCGGTGCCGCTGTTGTACTTCAGCATCGCCAAACCCACCGTCACGAGGACCCGACTATGCTCATGGACCGCGCAGGCGCCACGGGCGAAGTACCGCTGCAACCGCTCCCAGGCGAATCGGCCGTCCTCGGCATTCTCGTGAACCCAGTCGGGTTCGTTCATGAGATCGATCGACCACAGCCACGGGGACGAACCGTAGCGCTCCACCAGGGGCACGAGGTAGTGGTCGGCGAACGAATCGATATTGCGGTCGCTCGCCAGCCAATTCCGCCACCGCTGGCTCTTGGGGTGTCCGGCCTTGAAATGATCAAACGACATCACCGTCGCCATGACGCGGATCCGGTGCCGGGCCGCGATTGCGAAGAGTTGGTCGAGATCTCGCCAGTGCTCGGCGGTCGCCCCGGAAACCTCGCCCGAAGGGCTGATGAGCAGCCCGACCTCGCCGTTGCAGGTGAGCCACACCCGCGCCGCGTTGATACCGTTGTCCTGCAATTGGCGGAACTGATCCTCCCACCAGGCTTGGTCGAAATTCCCGCCGAAGTCGTTCCAATGGTTCCAGGGCGTATTGGCGCCGTTGATCCAGATCCGCTCCCCGCCGGCGACGAACTGTCCGTTCTCGATGCCGATCCGGGCCGGCTCGACCGGCGCGCCCAGCGCCGGCGCCGCCACGAGCAGGAGGACCAGGCGGAGCAGGCCCGAGCGGGCGCGGAGGCTAGGGAATGTTTGCAAGCCTGGCTTGGCTGATGCCGGAGCCGCAGCCGACCGAGCGCAAGGCGGCCGCTCGGGTGCTGGGCTACCAGCCCTGCCCCGAGCGGCCAACGCAGTGATCGGACGGCTCTCGGTCCGGCAGCGGCCGAACCGGGTTTGCAAACGTTCCCTCGCGATAAGACTCCAAAGGCTCATGGCGGGCCGGGGCGAAAGCTTACGAATCGATTTGCCAAGCCGGGTCCGGATGCAATCGCAACGCCCGTCCAAATCACCCGCGTTTTCGCCCGATCCTCCTTTTGTCTGCTGCGACGATTGGTTTTGCCGAACATCATGAAGGGCTCTTCGGTGATCCGCGCGGAGCCGGACCGAGTTTCCCCTGCGGCGAGGCAATGGCGATGCCGAAGTTCCCAATATTGCGGCAGCCGGGTGCGCTGAACTCAAGGATCGGACGCCCATCGTTGCGCCCGCGGTTGGCGGATCAGCCTCTCATCCGGCATTGGCGGCAATTGCCGGTCGGCGCCGCGAACACCCGGTCTGCGGACGCACCGGCCCCCGAGCGGGTCGCCCGCGTTTGAGATTCGCGTGGCCTTTTTTCGCTGGCGGCGCGCGGATTTGGCGGCACAAAGGTAGGCGTGAGTCGTCGCGTGCCACCCCGATACCGCGCCGCCGACCGTGAAAACCCTCCGCTGAAAAAATTTCCTATGTACGCCTCGATCAACCCGTCAGAGAGTCAAAAGTCGTGGAGCCGCGGATGGGCGGTTGCGGCGATCACGGTGCTGCTCGCCGCCTCGGCGGCGGCGCAGGACGGTTCGCTCGTGCTCGAACGCGAGGGCCGGGTGATCGCGCTCGTGCCCTATGCGCCCAACGTCGTGCGGGTCACCCTGAGCACCGACCGGGCCGCCGCCGCGGCCGCGCCCGGCTATGGGATCGTGGCGCAACCGGCGGCAGCGGGCTGGTCGCACGAGCGCGCTGCGGACGGCGGGGACATATTCCGATCGGCCCGACTGGTCCTGCGGGTGGGGCCGGACGGACAGGCAAAAGACCGGCAGGCACAGCCGATGCCGCTCGACGCGCTGAACCTCCAGTTGCGCGACCAATATTTCGGAGGATCCGGCGACCCCTTCGGGCCGCATGACGACGGGGTGCGGGTGACGACCGCCGACGGACGCATGCTCTTGCACATGCGGAACTGGACGATGGCTCCGGAAGACCCCCAGATCGCCCAGGCCCATTTTTCCAAGGTTCTCGATACACCCTACCCCTCTACATCGGCATTGCCGAGCCATTTCGTGCTCAACCGGATCGATAGCAAAAAGGGATGGATCGAGCGCTCATTCTGGTGGGAGAAAA
>CAZWMF010000286.1:0-5501 GCA_964634535.1 uncultured Opitutaceae bacterium
CCAGCTTCAGGAAGAGATGCGGGAGGCGTCGGGCCGCCTGGAATTTGAGCGGGCCGCCGTGCTGCGCGACCAGATCAACGCGCTGAAAACGGGCGACTACCGGCGCCAGGCGGCGCGGCCCATGTCCAAGGTATCCCGCGGATCGACCCGGCTGCGGGCCCTGCGTGGGGCTTGACTTACAATAGCCTTGTTAGTCATTGGCTGAAATAGGTATAGCCTGTCTAATTTTTGCAAATTGTTCTTTACGAACAACTATTGAAATAATTATGTGGCCGAAACCGGGCTGATTCCCCGGTTTCGGCCGAAAACCGGCCGCTATAACGATGAAGAAAGAGCGACCGACAAGGGAAACAATCGCCATTCAGAGCTGGCTGCGTCCAGCGCTGACTCATGTTGGGGCGAACAAAGATTTTGCCCGGTTCCGGGAGCAGCTTGAGGCAGTGGAGGCCTTGGTGCGGGGGAGTCCGGGGGTTCTGTGCAAAAACGGGCAAAGCCGAGCTCGCGGCCCGCGCCATCTTCGACGCGGTCTGCAGAGAAGCGGCGGACGAATGCCGCCCGCCAGCGGCGCTTCCGAAAGGCACGGGCCGAAGAACTCGCGGCGTTACGAAAGCTCGCACCAGACGGCCAAACAGCTAAAGGCCGTCGCGGAGGAATCGATCCGCCATGAGATTCCCCGTAAGACTGCCCATCCGGGAAGCGTCTTTCCCGGTGCGCTTGAGATCGTCCGTATTCCGAAGAATTACCTGACGGCCACCTCGTGGAGACCCTTCGAGTCGATACACTCAGGCCCACTCGGGCGGATTCTGGAGTTCGGGCTTGAGGACGCCGATGCAGGGCAGATTGCGGTAGCGCTCGGCGAAATCCAGGCCGTAGCCCACGACGAATTTGTCGGGGATATTGAAGCCGACGAAATCGGCCTCGTAGGGCACCTCGCGGCGGCCCTTCTTGTCGAGCAGCACGCAGACCCGGAGGCTCTCCGGATTCAGCTTGCGAATCAATTTGTCGACCAGGGCCAGCGTCTTGCCCGTATCCAAAATATCGTCGATCAAGAGCACGTGCCGCTTCTGGATGTCGAGCGTGAGACTGTGCACGATCTGGGGCGTGCCGACCGACTGGGTCTTCTCGCCGTAGCTTGAAATGCGCACGCAATCGAGCCGGACCGGGTTGTCGATTTCGCGCATCAGATCGGCGGTGAAGAGAACAGCCCCGTTGATGATCGAAATGATCGTGAATTCACCATCGCCGTAGGTCTTCTTCAACTCCTCGCCCAGGCCCTTCACGCGTTGCCGGATCTGCTCCTCGGTGAACAGGACGCTTTCGAGGTCCGGATGGATGTGGCTGGACTTGGGCTTGAGAGTCTTGGTGGGCATCGGGCGAGAAAGGAACCAGCATTGACCGCGGGTCGGCGGGGTCAAACGAAAGCCAAGGACCGCTCCGCGCGCAGATTTTGCGCGTCGAGCCGGCTAATTCCTTTGACTTGGTTTGCCGGCCGACCTTGCCTCGACCCCATATTGGCCGCAGCGGCATGATCTCCATTCGCATCCAGAACGTAACCAAGCGGTTCGGTGCCATCACCGCGCTGCGCGCCATCGATCTCACGATCGAGCCGGGGGAGCTTTTCTTCTTGCTCGGACCGAGCGGCTGCGGAAAGACCACGCTCCTGCGCAGCTTGGCGGGCTTCTACCTGCCGGAGGAGGGAAAGATCTGGTTTGGCGACCGCGATGTGACGCACCTGGCTCCCCACAAGCGCAACACCGGAATGATGTTCCAGAGCTACGCCCTGTGGCCCCACCTGACGGTGGCCCAGAACGTGGCCTTCGGCCTGGAGGAGCGGAAACTGCCCAAGGACGAGATCCGGCGGCGGGTGGGCGAAACCCTGGAATCGGTGCGGATGAACGCCCTGGCCGACCGGCGTCCCGCCCAGCTGTCCGGCGGCCAGCAGCAGCGCATCGCGCTGGCCCGGGCTTTGGTCATCCGGCCCAGTTGCCTGCTGCTCGACGAGCCCTTGTCCAATCTCGACGCCAAGCTGCGGCTGGAAATGCGCGCGGAGATCCGCCGGGTCTGCAAGGACTTCCAACTGACCACCGTCTACGTCACGCACGACCAGAAGGAGGCCCTGTCGATCTCCGACCGCATGGCGATTCTCGAAGGCGGGCAAGTCCTCCAGGTGGGCAGCCCCCGCGAGGTCTATCGACGACCGGTGCGTCGTTCGGTCGCCAATTTCATCGGCGAGGCCGACTTCATCGAGGGTACCTTGGTCTCCGGCGGAGACGGATCGGCGCTCGTCGACACCCCGCTCGGCCGTTTTGCCGGCGTGCCGGGCGACCCGCGGGCCAACCTGACCCCGGGCGCCAAGGTGACGGTCTCGATCCGCCCGGAATGCTGGACCTTGCGCGAGGAACGCGCCGGGCCGAACGCGGTCGGCGGACGCATCGGCGAGGCCACGTATCTGGGCGAGGTCGCCCAATATGAATTTTTCTCGGGCGCGGTGGGGCTCAAGATCGTCGAACTCAACCCGCGCTTTCTGGGCGGCCGGGCCCGCGGGGAACTCTTCGCCACGGTCGCGCCCGAGGACGTGGTGATCCTGATGGAGTGAAACGCTACGCCATCATCGGCGCGTTGGTCCTGATCGTGGTTCTGCCGTTCCTCCTGCGGCCGAAGCAGGCGCCCCTGGCGGCCGCGCAGGATGTGCTCGTGATCGTCACGCCCCACAACGAGGCGATCCGCCACGAGTTCGCCGTGGGCTTCGAGCGCTGGTACCGGGCGCAGACCGGCCGTACGGTCGCGGTCGACTGGCGCGTGCTGGGGGGCACGAGCGAAATCAGCCTATACTTGGAGGGTCAGTACGTGGCCGCGTTCCAGAACTATTGGACCCACGCGCTGGGCCGGCCCTGGAGCTTGGCGGTGCTGGCCGGCTTCCAGAGTCCGCGCCTGGCCGCCGACGCCCCGACGGTGGCGCGCGAAGCCCGCGCGGCGTTCCTGGACTCCGCGGTCGGCTGCGGCATCGATGTTTTCTTTGGCGGCGGGGCCTTCGATTTCGACCGGCAGGCCGACGCCGGGCGTCTCGGAGTATCGACGGTCCGGCGTCGGCATCCCGATTGGTTCACGGACGCGATCATGCCGATCAGCTATGCGGGCGAGCAATTCCGCGACCCGGCGGACCGGTGGTTTGGCTGCGTGGTCAGTTCCTACGGGATTGTCTACAACCGCGACGCCTTGCGCCACCTCGGTTTCACGCGGCCGCCGGCGCAGTGGGACGACTTGGCCGATCCCCGCTTCCTGGGGGAGGTGGCGCTGTGCGATCCGACCAAGAGCGGGTCGATCGCGCAGGCCTTCGAAAATCTAGTGCAGCAGCATATGCAGCGGGCGCTGCGGGCGGCGGCGCCCGGCCCCGTGGCCGAACGCGAGGCGGCGGCGGTGCGGGCCGGCTGGATCGACGGCTTGCAGCTCATCCAGCGGATCGGCGCCGATGCGCGGTATTTCACGGACACCTCGCAGAAGCCGCCGATCGACGTGGCCGACGGCAACTGCGCGGCCGGCATGTGCATCGACTTTTACGGCAATCAACAGGCCGAGGCGGTCCGGCGCCGGGGCGATTCCGAGCGACTGGGCTTCGCCTCGCCGGCCGGGGGGACGGCCTATTCGGTCGATCCGGTGGCCATCTTGCGCGGAGCCCCGCACCGCGAGCTGGCCGAGCGCTTCGTCGACTTTGTCCTGTCGCCCGATGGGCAGAAGCTATGGGACTTCCGGCCGGGCACGCCGGGCGGGCCCGTGGAATTCGCCCTGCGCCGGCTGCCGGTGCGCAAGGACTTTTACGCCCGCGCCGACTGGACGCGGTGGCGCAGCGATCCGGATTTTGATCCGTATGCCGGGAAGGATCTGCTGGTATATCGGCCGGAGTGGACCGGGCCGGTGTTCCAGGAACTGGCCTTCATCATCCGCGTGATGTGCCAGGACACGCATGAGGACTTGGTCGCGGCGTGGCGGGCGATCCTCGCGGCGCCCGAGCCGGCACGGGCGCGGGCGCTCGCGATTCTGCAGGATGTGTCGTTTGTCGATTACGACCAGGCGCGGGGGCCGATCAAGGCGGCCCTTGGGTCGAAGAACAAGGTGGGGCAAATTCGACTGGCCAACGAGCTGGCACAGCGGTTTCGGGCCCAGTATGCTCGGGCGCGGGCCGTGGCCGTGGGCAGTCCGTGACCGCACGGTTCCAAAATCCGTGCCGTTGGCACCAGGAGCACTGGGTCGCCGCAAACCAGCCGTCCACCGGGAATGCTCGCACCGGAGGCGTGCGGCGAAAGAGGCGTGGCTCGACATCCCCGAGTACGAGTGGCAGGGTGGGCCGACTCAAGCCATGCCCCGTCCTGTTACCCTGTTTACTGGCCAATGGGCCGATATGCCGCTGAAGGAACTGGCCCCGCTGGCCAAGGCAATGGGGTATGATGGCCTCGAATTGGCCTGCTGGGGGGACCACTTCGACGTGGCCCAGGCGGATGAGCGGTATTGCGCGGAGCGGTGGGCGCTCTTGGCCGATCACGGACTGACCTGCTATGCGATTTCCAATCACTTGGTCGGCCAGGCGGTGTGCGACCGGATCGATGAACGCCATCGGGCGATTTTGCCGGAGGAGGTTTGGGGCGACGGCGATCCCGAGGGGGTGCGGACGCGGGCGGCCGAGCGCATGATCGCCACCGGGCGGGCGGCGCGGCGCTTTTTTGCCGCCGGGCCCAAGGCGGGGCTGCGGGCGGTCGTCAACGGGTTTACCGGGTCGTCGATCTGGCATGCGCTCTACGCCTTTCCCCCGACCTCAGCCGAATTCTGGGAACGCGGTTTTGCGGATTTTGCCCGGCGCTGGCGGCCGATCCTCGACGCGTTCGAAGCGGTCGACGTCGACTTTGCGCTGGAGGTTCATCCGACGGAAATCGCCTTCGACCTCGCCAGCGCGCAGCGCGCCGTCGAGGCGGTGGGCGGGCACCGGCGCTTCGGATTCAACTATGATCCGTCGCATTTGGGCTACCAGGGGGTGGACTACGTGAAGTCCATCCGGGTCCTGGGCGCGCGGATTTTCCACGTGCACATGAAGGACGTGTGGTGGGGGCACGGAGACGGCTCGGTCGGCGTCTTCGGTGGACATACCGGATTTGGCGATGGGCGCCGCTATTGGGATTTTCGCTCGCCCGGGCGGGGCGACATCCGCTTTGAGGACGTGATCGTCGCTTTGAACGATGCGGGCTACCGGGGGCCGCTGTCCGTGGAGTGGGAGGACATCCGGATGGACCGGGTGCACGGCGCCACCGAGGCGGCGGCCTTTGTCCGGCGCCTGGATTTTCCGGGCGCGGCCACGAACTTTGACGCCGCGTTCGCGCGTCGCTGACCATGAAACGGTCGTTGCGCTACGGCATGATCGGCGGAGGGCGGGGCGCTTTCATCGGCGCCGTCCATCGGATCGCCGCCGGGCTGGATGGACGCGCCGTGCTGGTCGCCGGCGCCTTCTCCTCGAC
>CAZWMF010000287.1:0-5500 GCA_964634535.1 uncultured Opitutaceae bacterium
AGGTGCCGAGCAGGAGATCGAGCGCCTCGCCGGCCGCGAGCTCGGCATTGGCGTCGAGCAGTTGGATTTCGGAGACGATGCCCGCGCACTGGAGCGCGAACGCGGCGTTGGAACCGACCCGGCCGCCGCCGCCGATAATGGTGACTTTCATGGGAGGGTTGGAGCGGTGATCGCGAGACAACCGGCGGGGGAACGCGGCCGGGTCACTTGGCGCCCAGTTGGCGCACGATTTCTTCGGTTATCCGGTGGACGAGCGCTTCGATATCCGGGTTCGGCGCGGCGTCGCCACCGGCCGGAGCCGGCCCGGCGGCGGGGGCGACCGCGGCACCGGGACGGAATTCGCTGTTGTCGTCGCAGAGCTCGCATTCCTTCAGATTGGCCCGCGGGTCGGGCATCCCGAGCTTTTGGCGCAGCGCGATCAGGTCCTTGAGCTTGTCGGGGCCGAAGCGGTGCAGTCCCTGGCCGAGACCGGCGGCGATCGCGATGGTCCGGCAATAGGCGTCGATATTCTCCATCTTCCAATACGCGTCCTCGACGTCCTTGCCCCAGACGATCACGCCGTGGTTTTGCATGATCACCGCCTGATGGTCCACCCCGACCCGGCCCACCTCGTCCGCGTTTTCCGGCGTGCCCGGCGTCTGGTACGAGGCCAGGCCGATCTTCCCCAAAAACACCTCGGCTTCGGGGATCAGGCAGGAGGGAATGGTCGCATTGGCGATGGCGAAGGCCGTGGCGTGGGGCGGGTGCGCGTGCACGCAGGCCTTCGCGGCGGGCTGGCGCTTCATGATGCCAAAATGGGTCTTCGCCTCGCTCGTGCGGATGCGCGTGCCGGCGAGCTGGTTGCCGTCGAGGTCGACCAGGCACAGGTCCTCGGGCGTCATGAAGCCCTTGCAGATGAGCGTGGGCGTGCAGAGGACCAGGTTGTCCCCCACCCGGACCGTGACATTGCCGCCATTGCCATCGGTGTAGTCCTTGAGCCAGAGCCGCCGACCGATGTCGCAGATGCGCCGCTTCAGCACCTCGATCGGCGCGGAACGGAAGAACCGTTCGATATCCGCGGGCGTCTTCGGATCGGAGCCCGCCGTCCATTTGAATTCGTAGTCGGGCGTGCTGGGCTGAAGGGACGCTGCAACGGGCAACGCGGCCGGGGCGACCGCCAGGGTCGCCTTTCCGCCTGACGGCGGCGCGGAGCGTTTTCGTTCGGTTAGAAAGTCGCGGGCGGAGGGCGTGAGCAGCGCACCCTCCGGCAGCGGCTGGCCGGACTGGACCAGGGATTCGACTTCGCGGGCGGTAAGGACTTGCGGCATGCGGAAAATCAGGCGGGGGGAGGATCGGTGGATGTGGCGATCAGCGGGGCGGGGCGTACGAGAGTTGGTCGACGATGCAGGCGCAGTAGGCGTCGACCGGCGCGTCGCCGGCGAACGGTTGGGCCGCCTCCGCCCCCTCGGTAAATCCGATCGTGCTGCCTTCGCCGACCCCGAGTTCGTCATAGACGACCAGGCTCGACCCGCGGGGCAAGGGCGGGACTTTAGCGCCTTGGAACTGCGCGAGCGTCCACGGTTGCACGAGCAGGAGGCATCCGCCGGTGTAGACCGGTTCCTGCGGGCTCAACGTGACGCGGCCGATGACGGTTCCGAGGCGCATGGGGGTGGCGGGCTACGGATCGATGATCCCGATGATGAGGTTGCGAAGCGGACTGCGCGGATCGCGGACCCAGGCCCGGGTGGCGGAGCCGTCCGTGGACACCAACACGCGCTGATGCAGGCCGGCGCCCAGCGGATCGGTGGCCAGGATCGGGTCGCCGGCCGCGCGACCGTGCTCGTCGAGCGGTTGGCAAATGAGCGTGCGCGTGCCCGCCATGCTGGGGTGGCAGGTCGCGGCGACCACGGTGCCGTCGATGCGGGCGGAGATCATGGGGTTCGGCGGCGAATCGGCAAACTCAGTAGATCTTGAGATTGTCCACCATCACGCAGCGCCGCGTCCGGGTGAACGTGCGCGGAGTCGTGATGCCTTCGCCGGTCGTCGTGGCAATGGAATAGCTGAGGTAGCCCTCGCCGCCCAGGCCGAGGCCGGCCGTGCAGGCGCCATTCTTGATGAAGATCGTGGTGTCGAGGGCGCGGGCCATCAGCGTCATGTGTTCGACGTTGAGCGAATGGATGATCGCGGAATGCTTGTAGCCGTGCTCCGCGCGGACGGCCGCCTGCACGCCCTCCTCGACGGATTTTACCCGCACGATCGGCAGCATCGGCATCATCTGTTCTTCGACCACAAAGGCGTGGGTGGCATCCGTCTCGGCGAAGAGCAGCGGCGTGTCGGCGGGGACCTCGGCGCCGGCGTGCCGGGCAAGGACGGCTGCGTCGACCCCCACCAGCCGGCGATTCAGCACCGGGTGCGAGCAGCCGCCGGCGTCCTTGGCCGTGGTGAACGCGACCGCGGTGAGCCGCTCGAGCTGTCCGGCGGACAGGGCGCGGGCCCCGTGGCGGGCGAGCGCGGCGAGGAATGAATCGGCGACGCTGTCGAGGACGAAGACCTCCTTTTCCCCGATGCAGAGCAAATTGTTGTCGTAGGCCGCGCCGTGGATCACGTCGCGCGCGGCCAAGTCGAGCGAACGGGTGCCGTCGACCAGCACCGGTGGATTGCCCGGACCGGCGCAGATCGCGCGCTTGCCCGACTTCATGGCGGCGGCCACGACGGCCGGACCGCCCGTCACGCACAGGAGGCGGACTTCCGGCGCCCGGCAGAGGGCGTCAAAGGAATCGAGCGAGGGCGATTCGATCGTGCAGACCAGGTTTTCGATGCCGACGGCCGCCTGGATCGCTTCGTTGAAGGCGCGGACCGCGAGGGCGGCCGACCGGGCGCCGCCGGGGTGCGGATTGAAGACCACCGCATTGCCGGCGGCGACGATGTTGATGACGTTGCCGGCGAGGGTCGGAATCGAGTGGGTCATCGGCAGGATCGCGGCGACCACCCCATAGGGCGTGGATTCCTCGAGCGTGATCCCGTGATCGCCGCTCAGGGCCGATGGATGCAGCCATTCGACGCCCGGAACCAGCTTCACGATCTGCAGCTTCTCGATCTTGTGCTCCAGGCGGCCGATTTGCGTCTCGGCGAATTCAAATCTCCCCCACTCTTCCGCTTTGTCGGTGCAGAGGGTCTTGACCAACTCGACGACCCGGGCGCGGGCGGCGACCCCCTTGGCGCAGAGTTGGCGGTAGGCCGTTTCGGCCGCGGCCACGGCGGACGGCGCGTCGGCAAATACTCCGGCCGCGCGGCCGGCGCTGCGCACGACGGCCGGGGCCTTCCCGGTCGCGACGGCGCCCGTGCGCCCGAAGGTCGCGAGAACTTCCGCCACAACCGAGCGGATCAGGGTTTCGTCGATGGCGGGCGCGGAAGGCATGGGAAAGGCGGCGCGGTAGCTCGGGCCGGAATCAGGCGAGGCGTTTGCCGAACACCTCGACCGAATCGACGTGGCCGACGACCGCGGCGTCGATCGGGAGGGTCTTCATGCCGGTCGCTTGGCGCGCGGAACTGCCCTGGCAGAAAAGCACGAGGTCCCCGATGCCCGCCCCGAGGGCGTCGACGGCGACGACTGTGTTGGTCCCCGGCCGAAACTTGGCGGGGTCGGATTCGTCGACCAGCAGCGGGCGGAGCAAGAGGAGTTTGCGGCCGAGCATGGTCTCGTCCTTCTTGGTCGAGACCACCGAGCCGATGACGCGGGCGAGGTACATGGTCCGGAGAGTTTGAGCGTTGGGGCGGGCGGGCCCACCCGGCGCACCGGGCGGCCCGTCCGTCGGTCAGGGCAACGGGGTTATTTCTTGGCCGGAGCCGGGGCCTTGGGCAGCACCGCGGCAACGTCGTCGTGCGGCCGGGGAATGACCTGGAGGCTGATGACCTCGCCATATTGGCGGGCGGCGCTCGCGCCGGCTTCGGTGGCCGCCTTGACGGCGGCGACGTCGCCGGTGATGACCGCGGTGACCAGGGCGTTGCCGACCTGTTTCATCGGGCCGACCAGGGTGACGTTGGCGGACTTGAGCATGGCATCGGTGCCGGCGACAAGCGCGGTGATGCCGCGGGTTTCGAGCAGTCCAAGGGCGGATTGGGACATGGTATTCTTGGCGTTGAGTTTTTGGGAAATAAAGGGGTCAGGCCGGGGCGGTTTGCGCGGCGAGGAGGCGGGCGGCCTCCCGCGCGACGATCAGCTCCTCATTGGCCGGAATGGCGAAGACGTGCGTGCGGGAATCCGCGGAGGCCAGGTCGATTTCGGCCGGGGCGCTGGCGTTGCGCTCGAGATCGAGCTCGAGGCCCAGATCGCCGAGGCCCACGCAGACGGCCTCGCGAATCCACGGGCTATTCTCGCCGATGCCGCCCGTGAACACGAGGGCGTCGCAGCCGCCGTAGTCCAGCCAGAAGGCGCCGACCCAGTGGCGGATGCTGTGGACGAAGACATCGAGCGCGCGTTCGGCCCGGCGGTCGCCTTGGTCGGCCGCGACCTTGATGTCGCGGAAATCGGGGCCGATTCCCGACAGGCCCTGCAGTCCGGCCTCCTGGCTCAACTGGCGCTCGGCCTGCTCGCGCGACAGGTTGAGCCGGCGCATCGCGAACGGGATGGCCGCGGGGTCGAGGTCGCCCACCCGGTTGCCCTGGGGCAGGCCGGATTGGGGGCTCAGGCCCATGCTCGTGCCAACTGCCACGCCGTCGACGATCGCGGTCACCGAGCTCGATCCGCCGAGGTGGCAGGAAATGACCCGCAGCGGTGCCCCGGGCATCGGGCGGGGCCCATCGCGATAGAGGCGGCGGGCCACGCGGGCGACGTCGGCCTGGCCGAGCAGTTCGGCCGAGCGCTCCGCGACAAACTTGTGACTGGCGCCATGAAAACCGTGGCGGCGGACGCCGATTCGGTACCAGGCGTCCGGCACCGCATACCGGCGCGCATAGTCGGGCACCCATTGATAGAACGCGGTCTCGAAAAGCGCGATGCGCGGGACGGCGGGCAAACGCAGCCGGAAGAGGCGCAAACCCTCCGCATAGGGCGGGTTGTGCGCCGGCGCGAGGTCGGCCGTGTCGCGCAAGATTTGTTCGAGCGCTTCGTCGGCCAGGACGCAGCCCGTGCGCTCGCCGCCGAAGACCGTCTTGAACGCCACGGCGTCGAGTTCGCCCGGATTGGACAATTGACCGGATACGGCCAATTCGCCGAGGGCTTGGTCGATCGCCGCCGCATAGTCGCTCACGCGTTGGCGACCGCCGCGGGCGAGCACTTGCGCCTGCTCCCCGTCAATGGCGAAGAGGCAGTATTTGAACGACGTCGAGCCGAGATTGGCGACGAGGATGCGCACGGGTTTGAGAGAGTGGAGCCTGAGTTCTAGAGGGGCGGAGAAACGCCAAGGGCGGATCCAGCCGCGCGGGGGCGGCGGAACCGCCCCCGAGGCTTCGGGGGCGAGCGCACCAGGGCGCTAGGCGACCCACTTGCCGAGGCCGGCCAGTCCCTCGTGAACTCCCATAC
>CAZWMF010000288.1:0-318 GCA_964634535.1 uncultured Opitutaceae bacterium
CCGTTCCGGGTGGTGCCGCGCCTTTACCTGCCGAACGCGGAAGTGCGCATGCGCACCGACGCGGCCGACGCGACCCCGTCGCTCGCCACCCAGGGGATCGGCCCGCAGCTGGCCCTGACGCCGCTCACCACCACGGCCAAGGAGGACGAGCGCAACCTGCCGGCCGCCTATATTGAACTGGTGGCGCCCGAGGGCTCCCTCGGCACCTATCTCGTCTCGTCCGAACTGCCCCTGATCAACGCGCCCGTCGTGTCGCGCCCCCAGGAGTTCACCTATGCCGGACACCGGTGGCGCATCGGCATGCGCTTCCGCCGCCGT
>CAZWMF010000288.1:328-5491 GCA_964634535.1 uncultured Opitutaceae bacterium
TACTTTCCCTTTGCCGTCACGCTGCTCAAATTCAGCCACGACATCTATCCGGGGACCGACATCCCGCGCAATTTCTCCAGCCGAGTCCGGTTGACGGCGCCCGGCGGCCGCCTCGACCGCGAGGTGCTGATCTACATGAATAATCCGCTGCGTTTCAGCGGCCTGACCTTTTTCCAGAAGAGTTTCGCCAACGAAGACCATACCTCGATCCTGCAGGTCGTGCGCAATCCGAGTTGGCGCCTGCCCTATCTGGCGTGCGCGCTGATGGCGCTCGGACTCGTCGTGCAATTCGGCCTCCATCTCGCGGGCTTCGCCCGCCGCCGCGCCGCGGCCCAACCCACATGAATGCCCCCGCCGCGTCAATTCCCGCCGCGACCCGCCCGCGCGCGTCCGCGCTCCGCTGGCTGCCCGTCGCGGTCCTCGCGGCCGCCCTGGCGGGCCTCGCGCTCACGCTCGTGCCCCCGCGCGCGGCCAGCGCCTTCGACGTGGCCGGCTTCGGCCGGCAACTCGTCCTGGCCGACGGGCGGATCAAGCCCCTCGATACCGTCGCCCGCACGGCGCTCTTGCAAATCCAGGGACGCCAGACCGTCTATCTGGGAGACGCCGCCGGCCTGCCGGCGGGCGGCACGCCCACGCTTTCGCCCGTCGCCTGGCTGCTCGACGTCCTGTACCGCCCGGAACGGGCCGACGCGTTCCGCATATTTGTCATCGACAATCCGGACCTGCTTACGCTGGTCGGCCAAACCGACGAGTCCGTAGCGATACATTATCCTGACACCGAGCGTCAAATCCTGGCCCAGCTCGACTTCCTGCCGACGCGCTGGCGGCGCTTTGCCTATCGCGACCTCGCGTCGTCGCTCGCCTCGATCCAGGCCCAGGCCAAGCTGGCCGACGCGGTGGACGACCGGCTGCGCACCCCCTTCCAGCGCGCCGTCGTCCAGTTGCGGGACAACCTCGTCGTGTATGATCGGCTCAAGAACACGCTGCAGCCGGCGGACGCCGCGGATTTTCTGGGCGAACTCCTGCGTTTCCAGGACGCCCTGCCCTCCGGGGTGGCGGCCGTCCGCGCGAAGGAAGCCGGCCAGCACCACGACGAGGCCGCCGCACAGGTCATGCTTCGCTTCGGCCAGCGCTATACCGATCTGGCCCAGGCGACCGCGATTCTCGCGATCCCCCCGGGCCCGGGCGCCGACCTCAACGATTGGCGGACTTCCGGCCAGGCCATTTTGGAATCGTTTCAGACCGGGCGCGTCGATCCGGGCGTGCTCGCCTACGCCGGCCTGGGCTACGCCTGGCGCACCGGCCAGCCTACTCAGTTCAACACGATCGTCGAGTTGTATCGGAAGGGACTGGCCAGGAGCCTGGCGCCCCAATTGCGCAAATCCGACGCGGAGGCCCGCTTCAACGCCGCCGAACCCTTCTATTCGGCCATGCTGATTTTCGCCGCCGCCTTTCTGGCCGGCGTGGCCTCCTGGCTCTTCTGGCCGGACGCCTTTCGCCGCTCGGCCCTGGCCCTGCTGGCGCTCGCCTGGACGGCGACCACGGTCGGCATCCTGATCCGCATGTGGCTGGGCGGTCGGCCGCCGGTGACCAACCTATACTCGTCGGCGCTCTTCATCGGGTGGGGCGCGGTGGCGCTCTGCCTGATCCTGGAGGCGCTTTACCGCAATGCGATCGGCACGGTCGCCGGGGGCGCCATCGGCTTCGGCACGCTCTTGATCGCCCATCACCTGGCGCTCTCGGGCGACACCGTGGAGATGATGCGGGCGGTGCTCGATTCGAACTTCTGGCTGTCCACCCACGTGATCGTCGTGACCCTGGGCTACGCCTCGACCTTCCTGGCGGGATTCCTCGCCCTGATCTACATCATCCTCGGGGTGGCCACGCGGGCGCTCGACCGACCGATGGCGGACGCCCTCACCCGCATGGTCTATGGCATCATCTGTTTTGCCACGCTCTTCAGCTTTGTCGGCACAGTGCTCGGCGGCATCTGGGCCGACCAATCCTGGGGCCGATTCTGGGGTTGGGACCCCAAGGAAAACGGCGCCCTGATCATCGTGCTCTGGAACGCGCTCATTCTTCACGCCCGCTGGGCCGGGATGGTGCGGGCCCGCGGACTCATGGGCTTGGCCGTCTTCGGCAACATCGTGACCGCCTGGAGCTGGTTCGGCACCAACATGCTCGGGATCGGCCTGCACAGCTACGGGTTCACCTCCGCCGCCTTCTGGACCCTGTTGTGCTTCGTCGTGAGCCAGCTTGCCTTCATCGGGGCGGCCTGCGTCCCGCGGAGCCGGTGGCGGAGCATTCCATAACCTGGAGATTTCCGGGCTAGAGCAGTTTAAGTCGGGCTGTAGCCGTTATTTGCAAGTCATCGCCCTCTGAGAGACAGCATTCGGAACGGCCACAGTTTTCTTGAAAATGCTCTAGCCGCCGGCGGCCCGCCCAAGACCCGTGGCGATGGCTCACGGCGCCGCCCGGAGGCTGCGCCATCGGCCTTTCCGCCCCGTCGGTGTCAGCGACCGAGCAGTTCCTCGGCGTGCGCGAGCGCGCTCTTGGCCTGGCGGTCGCCCAGCATGCGCGCCAGTTCGATCACGCGCGCCCGGCGCTCGCCCTGGACCGCCCGAATGCCGACCACCGCCCGGCCCTGGGCCTGGTCCTTGGTGACCACCAGATGATTGGCCGCCTGGGCGGCCACCTGAGGCAGATGCGTCACGCACAGTACTTGGCGGCGGCGGCCGATCGCCGCCAGTTTCTCGCCCACCACCCGGCCGATCTCACCGCCGACATTCGCGTCGACCTCATCGAAGACCAGCACCGGCACGTCGTCCCACTCCGCGAGAATCGCCTTGAGCGCGAGCATCACCCGCGCCAGTTCACCGCTCGAGGCGATGCGCTGCAGGGGCCGCGGCTCCTCGCCGACATTGGGCGCGAACTGGAATTCGGCGGTGCAATCGCCGGTCGGCCCCAACACGGTCCCCGCGGTCGGCACCACCCGCACGTCGAAGCCGGCCTTGGCGAAGCCCAAGCCGGCGATCTCCCGGCCGGCGGCCCGGGCCAGTTCATGCGCGGCTTTCTCCCGCCGCCGCCGCAGGACCTGGGCCTGCGCGCGCGCCGTCCGCTCGGCCGCCGCCGCGCGGGCGCCGCGCTCCTCGAATTGCGCGGCAAAATCGGTCTGGGCTTCGAGCCGGCGCGCGATGGCGTCCCGGGCCGCGCGCACCTCCGCCGGGTCGGCTCCGTGCCGGCGCTTGAGTTCCAGCCACGCGTTCATCCGCGCGGTCAGCTGCCCGGCCTCGCCCGGATCGAACTGCAGATTTTCGACGAGCGCGGAGAATTCCGCGGCCAACTCGTGCAGGTCTCCGGCGGCGGCGCTCAGCCGCTCCGCCAGGCTGCGGCTGCCGCTGTCCAATTCGGCCAGTCGCCGCGCGTCGCGCAACAGCGCGGCCAGGCGGCTTTGCACGCCGTCCTCGCCGGTCAGTCCGCCCGCCAGGGCGTCGGCCAATTCCGACAGCTCCTGGGCGCGCGACATCCGCAAAAAATTGCGCTCGAGATCCTCGATGCCCTCGGCCGACAAATCGACCGCGGCGAACTGCCGCACTTGATGCCGCAGAAATTCCACCTGATCCGGGGCGAGCCGGGCCTCGGCGGCCAGCCGGTCCCGATCGGCTTCGGCGTCGCGCCAGGCGGCGTACGCCGCCTGGTATCCGGCCAGGTCCTCGCCCGCCCGCCCATAGAGATCGAGGAGCTCCAACTGACAGGAGTCCTTCAGGAGCCGGCGCGGTTCGCTCGGTCCATGGAAATCGATCCAAGCTTCCCCGAGCTGCTGCAGGGCCGCCAGCGTGGCCAGGCTCCCGTTGACCGAAATCTTGCCCGGCCGGTCGACGGCCACGCTGCGCTTGAGCAGAAGCACGCCGTCTTCGCACGCCGGCAGCCCGAGATCGGCGAGCCGGCGATCCAGGCGCTCCGGCCGTTCGAAATGCAGCGCGGCCTCGACTTCGCACGCCGCCGCCCCTTGCCGCACGACCGACTTGTCGGCCCGCTCGCCGGCGAGCAGCGACAGGGCCCCGAGCAGTATGCTCTTGCCCGCCCCGGTTTCGCCGGTCACCGCGGTGAACCCCGCGTCAAAGTCGAGCTCCACCTCCTCCAGGAGGGCCAAATTGCGGATGCGCAGCGAGCGAAGCATCGGAAAGCCTTGGGATTACACGGCGAACTGGGGCATTGGGCTAAGCGCCGGGACGCGGGGCTTCGCGACGGAGTCCATAACGGTATTTTGCGAACTTGGGCCAGACGCCGGCGGCATAGACCACGATTTTGGCAGGCGGGAAAAAATCACGGCGGCGCCGTCTTGCCACCCGCCTGCTTTTCCAGCGCCGCCACGCGTTGAAACAGCTCGGGGAGACGATTGCGCAAGGCCAGGATGCGCTTCTCCGCGGAGATGGGCTGGGCCGGCGTGCCAAAAAAGGTCGCTCCGGCCGGCACGTCGTTGCCCAGGCCGCTCTGCGCGCCCACCTTGACGCCGTGGCCGACCGTGATGTGTCCGGTCAAGCCCACCTGGCCGCCGAGGACGACGTAGTCCTGCAAGGTCGTGCTGCCCGCGATGCCGACCTGCGCGCAAATCAGGCAATGCCGGCCGATGACCACGTTGTGCGCCACCTGCACCAGATTGTCGATCTTGGTGCCCTCGCCCACGACGGTCTGTCCAAACCGGGCGCGATCGACGGTGCTGTTGGCGCCAATCTCGACGTCGTCGCCCAACAGAACCGATCCGACCTGGGGGACCTTTTCGTGGCGGCCGCCGACGAATTCGTAGCCAAAACCGTCCGCGCCGATCACCACGCCCGGCGACAACCGCACCCGGTTCCGCAATACGCATTCGGCGGCGACGACCGTTCCCGGCATCAGCCAGCATGCCTCGCCCACCTGCGCGTTCCGACCGAGAAACACCCGCGCCTGCAGATGACTGCCGGGCCCGACGCTGGCGCCGCTCTCGATCACGCAGAGCGGTCCGATCGTCGCGCTCGGCGCGACGTGCGCATCCGCCGCGACGACCGCCGACGGATGGATGCCCGGTTCCGGCTTTGGCCACAGGGCCTGTTCAATCCGGCTTCACAGCCGGGCAAGTGCGACCGAGGGATTGTCGACGACCACCAGTAGATGGTTGGTCAG
>CAZWMF010000289.1:0-5487 GCA_964634535.1 uncultured Opitutaceae bacterium
CTCTAGCCCAGCGCCCGCGCGGCCGCCTTGCGCTCGGTCGGCTCTGGCTCCGACACCGGCCAATCCAGGTGTGCAAACATTCCCTGGTCGCGTGGCCAAGAGCTTCGCATCGCTCGTCCGCGCGATCATCCATCGGCGAATCCGCGGAAAGGTGTCGCAACCGCCCAGCGCTGGCCAATAAAGGAAGGTTCGCCCGGGCGGCCCGGGCGCGCATACCATGAAAATCGACATCAAGCCGTTTCGGGTGGAGGAGGGCGAGAACGTGCGTCTCAAGAAGTGGCCGACCCAGATCGAGCCTTTCTACCATTCGAAAAAACACTACGAAGAGATTCTCGCCGATCACGTCGACCAGCTGAGTACGCGCCAGGACCTGCTCTATGCGGACAACCGGCACGCGCTTCTGCTGATTTTCCAGGCGATGGACGCCGCCGGCAAGGACGGCGCGATCAAGCACGTGATGTCGGGCGTGAATCCGCAGGGCTGCCAGGTGTACAGCTTCAAGCACCCGAGCCAGCAGGAACTCGAGCACGATTTCCTCTGGCGGACCACCCGGTGCCTGCCCGAGCGCGGGCGAATCGGGATTTTCAATCGCTCCTATTACGAGGAAGTCCTCATTCTGCGCGTGCATCCGGAGATTCTCCAAAGCCAGGCCTTGCCGGCCGACGAGCTCGCCGACCCGCGCTTCTGGGCCCATCGCTATCGTTCGATCCTCGACCTGGAGCGGCACCTGCACCACAACGGCACTCAGGTCGTCAAATTCTTCCTCCATCTCTCCAAGGACGAGCAGCGCCGGCGCTTCCTCGCGCGCATCGACGATCCCGACAAGAACTGGAAGTTCAGCCGCGCCGACATCGAGGAACGGGGCCGCTGGAAAGATTACCAGCATGCGTACGAAGCGTGCCTGACCGCCACGAGCACGAAGCACGCCCCGTGGTACGTGATCCCGGCCGACGACAAGCCCGCCGCCCGGCTAATTGTCTCGCAGGTCATCGTCGACACGCTCGACCTCTTGCAGATGAGCTATCCGACTACCGACCGCGCCCACCGCAAGGAACTGCAGGCGATCCGTCGCCAGCTCAAGAAATCCTGACTGCGCGGTGTCCCTGCGGCCACCCCACGGCCGAGCGCGGCGCACCGACGACGCTTGCGTCTTCGGCGTTTCTCGGCGATAAAGGGCGACGCCCTCGGGGAAACGAACATTCCGATGGTGAGATAAACTCAACGAAAGCATTCCGCCATGGGCGACCGATCCCCGAAATCCGTGCAGAAACAGGCCTCGCAAAAGCAATCGAAGGTCGATGACTTGAACAAAAAGAAGCAAGCGCTCGTCACCTCGCAGCAGGCGACGAAGGCGAAAGCTGCCGCCAACAAGAAGAAATAAGCGGAGCGGGCGCGTTCAGGCGCCGGCCCGGGTCCGCAGCGCGCACGAGCCGACGATGCCCAGTTTGGTGGGGAAACACAGTTTGTAGTCGATCGACACATTCCCCGCTTGGCCGTGCCCTTTGGTGTAGAGCTTGACGCGCGCGTCGAATCGCACGCGATCGCCCGGTCGGGGCGCCAGGCGCCGCCAGGCCTGGCCCCAGGTGAACCAAAGGTGGTCGCAGACATGGGTTCCGGCATGGTCGTGCACGTTGTGGAAGAGCAGGGTCGGAACCGTGCCGCCCTTGTAGCCGTTTTTTGAACCAAACCGTTCGAATGTGGCGGTGAACGTTCCGCGGATGCCTTCCCGTACGGCGAGGCGCCTCCTCATGGGCGACGGCTGGCGGGGAAATTCACCGGGTTCAAGTTTGGATGCATCCGCCCATCTTGCGGGGGACGCGACCGGCGAGTCAATTCGGACTCGGTGAGGTTCTGGCCGGGCTCGGAACGGCAAATCGGCGCTCGCCGGGGCATGGGCGAAAAAAAATTCCGCCATGCTTGCCGGCACCGGCTTCAGGCCCGTGCCTGAACCGCGGTTATCCGACGGCTAAAGCAAGCGAGACCCCGGGTTCGGCTCCCACGTGCTGGCGGCATCAGGAGGCGGCGAGCCCCCGGCGACGCCAAATCAAAGGCAGGGCCGCGATCACCGCCCATCCCAGCCAACGCGGCAGGGAATCAGGCGCGCTCGCCTGGGCCACCGGAATTTGCGCCAAGCCCCAAAATTTACCCGAAACACCGGTCAACGCCGGCCCCACGGAAGCTTCTCCCGTGGTCGTGTCCACGGTGTCGACAAATGCGCTCGGGTCGTCCTGGCCAGCATACAGGGTGCTCCCCTCCGTAATCAATGCCCCGAGGTAGGCGCTGGGACCACTTCCGCCGATCGGCCCAACCAACGTGGCCGCGCCCGTGGTCGTGTTCAGCGTGTAGAGGTCCGGTCCAGCTGCATCATATAACGTCCCTGAATTATCCGACATGCCCTGGACGCCTCCGTTCGGAATGCCGGTCGGGCCGAGGAGCGTGGCCGCGCCCGTGCTCGGATCGATCGAGTAAAGATTAGCGTCCTGGCCGAGGGCGTACAGCCCGGTCAGGGTCGAGCCCAGATCGTCGTAACTGATGCCCGAGTTGCCCACCGCGGTGAGGCCGCCGTTCGCCTGGTTCACCGTGAAGAGCGTTCCGGACCCACTCAAGAAATTGGTGCCGTAGACCACGCCGCCCACCTCGCCCAGGCCCGCCAACGTGATGCCCGCGGCGCCGAGCGACGAGAACGCGCCGGTATTCAAGTCGATGGTGCCAAAGGCGCCGGAACCGTTGACCATGTAAACGGTGGTATCGGCGCGGGCGACGCCGAGGGTGAGGGCCGACAGCGCGGCTAAGACCAATGCGGTGATGCGTGTGCTCTTGAGAAGGCTCATGTTATATCCTGGATATTTGTTTCGAATCGGGTTGCCGTCGCAGCGTTGCGTTGCTGCCCGGCGGCGGAGCACGCACCGAGCCATCCCCGGGCGAGATAATATAATTTTATTATGGTCAGTAGAATACAGATTGAATGATCAATCCGTAGTTTTACGTATCCGTAAGGAAAGCCGACGCGCGGGGCTGAAAAACCACTTGAGACGGAATTGCTATTGTTGTAACTATTTTTTAATAGGCATATTACGGTCGCTTAACTCGGATTGTAAGCTTTTGCTGCACAAATACGGCGCGCGTCGCATCCATTGCGCGCCAGTCTCGGGCGGTTGAAGACGGGACGCGCGGTGCGATCGGACAGAGAAAATGGGCCGACCGACGTTTCGGCGTCGCTCCCGGGCTACCGACCGGCCGATTCTCGCAATCGCATCAAAGCCGGTCGGCCCAACCCCCGGAAAAGCGCGCGCGCTCCAGGTTGAGTATCGCCAAAATAAAGCGGCGATCGAGCGTCACCGGGGGGTCCGCGAGACTAGAATAGAACGGGGAGGCGGTGAGACTTGCGCTGGCGGGATCCGCCCGCGAGATGACGGTCTGGATGCTTTGAACGCTTTTGGCGTCCTTTCCAAAGAATGGCGCTCCACCCTTGATGAGGGCTGGCACGGCTTCGTACATCCACGCGGACTCCTCCCGCGCGCTCAGTTTGAGTCGCCAAAGCAGGCGCACCTCGCGGCGGGTCGCCGCCTCATAGTCGTAAGCCGACACAATGACGAAGTACCGGGCGTCCTGCGCCCGATTCAGCACGGTCCGCACCTCGGGCATGCTGACCACGTCGCTGGTCTTGCGGGCGATGAGGAAGCCCTCGGCCGCGCCGGCTAGCCGGTTTGTGCTGACGAGTTCGACGCGCGCTCTGGCGTTGGGCGGCACATCGTTGGTGCGCTGATTCTCGCCGGTATAAACCCGGAGCACGCCCCATTCCACCGTCAAGAGCGCCGAGCCATACATGGGCAGATAGGTTTGCTGATAACCTTGCGTGGCGAGCGCATCCCGGAGAGTTCGCGCGACCAGATCCGCTTTGGGCGGCCGGTCACCGCCCACCGCATCGCCGGCCTCGATATAGCCGCCGTCAAACGCGACATAGGTCGTCGGCGAGTTGGGCTGCGCGAAGGCCGGAATCAGCCCGGCCGGGGCCGCGCTTTCCGCCACAGCCAACATGTCGAACTTCGATTCCGCCTGGATCGTGGGGCTTGCGCCCATCGCGATGGCCAACAGAGCGACGACCAAGGAACACAATTTCATGATACTCCGCACGGGGGTTTAGGGTGGGACCAGGACCAGCGATAATCCTGGAATTGCCTATGGTTTGCTCAAGGGAAAATCGCCGGGTAAGCGCTCCCGCGATATGGGACCGGTGGCGGCGACCTGCGACGCGGCTGGCCGGTTACGTAGACCGAGCCGGTTGCCGCTTGTCGCTCCTCGGCTCTGGCGCCTAGTGTCGGCCAGCATGAGCACCGAAACCCAGAACTCCACCGGCGCCGCGCCGTCCGCCAATCTCGCGAATCCCGCCCTTTGCCCGACGAGTGCGCAGGCGGCCGTATCGTTGGCGCAGACCGCTTTGGCGAAGCGCCACGGCGCTAAATTGACCGGAGATATCGGCCGGGGCGTGCGTTTTGGCGCCCGGGTCTGGGACTGGACGAAGTCCGATGCCGCGCAATTCGTGGCGTTTTGCGAACAGCATTACCATCCGCCGGGCAAGGCCCGCCGGCGGTTACTGCACCGGCTCGACGAGATCCTGCACCTCGTGGGCGGATCGTTCAACGTGATCGCCAAGACGACGCGGGCCGGGCTCGACCTCGGCGACGAGCCGCTCACACCCACTGAGGAATTGTTCGGGGCGTTCTCGGTCGGAACCCACCTCGACGAGGATCTGCGCACTTTTCATATTGCGGCACTGGTGCAGCTCAATTTCGGTTCGGATGAACTGGACCCGCCGAAGACGCGCGAGGGCTGGGCCGCGCGGCGTCTGTCCCGGGTCGGACGCACGGTCATTCCGGCCGAGCTGAGCGCCGAGGCCGCCATGCGCGGGGCGGAGGTCGACCGCTTCGTGTCGGGCTTCAACCTGCATCTCGACCGCATTGAATTCACCGACCCGACGGTCCGGTTTCCGCCGAATACGGTGAAGCTCTCCCACTGGGGGCTGCGCGACTATATGACCGGCTTGAATGGCCAACCGAACGCGCTGCCGCGCCAGCGGGCGATCCGCGACCTCCTGCGCCGGGTGGTCGACGGTGAAATTGCCCGCGAGGCCTTGGACAACCCCAAAGTGCGGTGGCGGCAGGCGGCTGAGACCATCGAGGAAAAGGGCGCGGTGCGGCCGGCGACGCCAACCGGGCCGCTGCGCTGGGAGCAATTCAAGAAGGCCTACGACGTCCAGCGGCGGATCGACCCGCACACGCTGTACGGGAGCATCATCGACAACAAGTTCAAGCTCGAGCGCGAGATCTCCGAGAAGAAGGTCGTGCGCATCCTGACCGACGTGCTCGCCGCCCCGGAGGCCCTCCGCGTGGCCCGGTTTGTCGAGCGGCGGCTCGGGCGGCCGCTCGAGGCGCACGACATCTACTTCAAGAGCTTTCAAGCGGGAGCGAAGAAGCCGCCGCTGCGCTT
>CAZWMF010000290.1:0-5478 GCA_964634535.1 uncultured Opitutaceae bacterium
AGGGCTCGCACCACATAGCGTCCTTTTGTCCCATCGGGGCTTACGTGAAGCGCGACCTTACCACGTTGCTGCCGTGGAAAGGCCGGCGTTTCGGCCTCACCGCCCAACTACGGATTGACAATATCCTGTCAGTTGCCCTACCTCAATTTCCCGACAATCCGTCGGGCACCGGGGTGGAACCTTACGGCGACTGGCGCGGTCGGGTCGGGTCGGTTTCGTTGACGGCAACATACTGATCGGACCCGATAGCGGATTTGGTCGCCGCCGTTGTCTCATCCTAGGGAACCATGCACCTAAAATCTTTGCCACCGATGTCACCGCGCCGCCGCCCGGCTCGTCATGAGGGAGAGCGTTGCCCATGAACTCGCATCCCACGATCACCGAGAATGAAGCCCTCTGGGGTGACGGCCTCAAGCATCTGTCCTCACCCGCGGTCGAGGCCGCTCACGTGTTTCGCCAGACCGGCCATGCGCGCTATTTGCCCGCGGTGGTCCGCGGAATCCTGGAGCGCTACGTCGATCCGAAGCTCCAATCCCGATTGCGGACGGCCCACGACAACCCCCGTCTGGCGCAGGACTTGGGACTCGATTCCTTATCGCTAATGGAAATTGCTCTGGCCGCAGAGGATGCAACCGGACTGAGGATCGAGCACGACGAACTTCGGCACCTGGCCACAGTGCGGGACCTGGAGCGGGCGCTGGCCCGCAAACGGCCCCTGGATTAGGGTAAGTTTGCAAACCTGGTTTGGCCGATGTCGGAGCCGCAGCCGGCCGAGCGCCAGGCGGCCGCACGGGTGCTCGGCTGAAAGCCCTGGCCCGAGCGGCCAACGCAGCGATCGGACGGCTCTCGGCCCGGCAGCGGCCGAACCCGGTTTGCCAACTTACCCTCGTCGAAGCCCATCGCAAGACGGGTAACGATCGCGCCCAATCCTCCGAGGTCTCCGACGGATAAGAGCTAGGCGGCGCTCTGGGACGCGTCCTGCAATTCTGGCGCGCTGGCCGGAGCTTCCCCGACCACCGCCTCGGCGATCGGCAACTCGAGCACGAAGGTCGCGCCGTGGCCGGCGCCATCGCTGCTCGCGGTCAATGTGCCGCGCATTTCCCGGGCGGCCAGGATGCTGGAATGAAGGCCGAATCCATGGCCCTTGACGCGGGTCGTGAAGCCGTGACTGAAGATCCGGGCCAGATTGTCGGGCGGAATGCCTACCCCGTTGTCCTTCACGATGAAGCGCACCGTGCCGGCCGGGCCCGCTTCGAGTCGCAGCGTCATCTTGCGCGTCCGATCCGGGCACTCATCGAGCGCATATTTGGCGTTGCGGATCAAGTTGATGAGGATCTGCAGAACCTTGCCCCGCTCGCCGATGACGTCCGCCACCGGCGCGAATTCGCGAACCACCGTCACCTCGTGACGCACGAGCGCCCCCGAATTCATCCGCAACGAATCCTCCATGAGCATCACCGGAGAGAGCGGCTCGACCACGCCGGCGGTGGTCGCATACGATTGCTGCATCGTCACGATCTCCTTGATGTGGTCGATGTTCTTCTGCTGCGACTCGACTTCCAAGAGCAGCCGCGCCTGCTCGGCCGCCAGATGCTTGGCGAAGGAGGCCAGAAACGTCGGCACAAGCTTGCCTTTCGGATCGCGGGTAAGGAACTCGCCCAAGTGTCCGGCATGCTCGGCGAGAAGCCCGACGATCTTCACCAGGCTCTCCGTCTTGATTTCCCTCAGCCCCGTGGCGATGACGTTGTTGGAAACGTTGAGGCTCGTCAGCACGTTGCCGACATTGTGCAGAACCCCGGTCGCCACCTCGGCCATGCCCGCCAGGCGGGCCGCATCGAGCAGGTCCTTGCGCGCCGTCTCGAGGTCCTCCTCCAAACGCTTCGAATCCGTCACATCGCGACTCACTCCGTACGTGCCCACGGTCGCCCCGTCGCGGTCGCACAGCGGCAGCTTGTTCGTCAAAACCCAGGTGACCCGTCCGTCCGGCCAGACTTCCTTTTCCAGTTTTCCCAGCATCGGCTGACCGGTCCGGATGATGTGCTGCTCATCCTCGAACGCGGGTCGGGCGTGGTGCTCGGCGAACAGGTCAAAGTCCGTCTTGCCGACCAGCGTGGCCGCATCGGCCGCCCCCATATACCGCGCGTAGGACGCACTGACCGCGATGATCCGCGAATTCCGGTCCTTGAAGTAGACGTTGTCGGGCACGTTCTCCAGGAACGACATCAGCAGCAGATCACGCGCGTCGGGAGATAGCGTCGGACCGGACGAGTGGGAGGTTGAGGCAGGCACTGCGTTAAGTATATCGACACCCGGTCGGTATTCTTGACCGGGTTCGGCCCCAGCGTTGGCGCAGGATGCGTCGCCTTAACCATTCGGCGACCAAATATTCCCGGGCCGCCGACCGAATGCCCTACGGGGTCGAAACCAGCCGATCGATAAATTCGTAGCGGCCGCGATGCCGGTCGGGTTCCGCCCAGGAAGTGGCCGCAATGTGCATCACCGGATCGCCCGCCGCCCGCTCATACTTCGGCCACGGCGGCAGACCCGGACCGTTGGGATCGCCCGTCTTGGCAAAATTGGTCCAATAAGCGGCCAGGAGTTCGGAAACCCGATGGTCTTCCGGCCGCCAGGGCAAGGCCCGGGACGAAAGCACCCGAAAGACATATTCGATTTCAGCCGCATGCGAGGCCACCGGTTGCACGTTCGGCCCGGCGTCCCCGGGCAGGGGAAGCGTCTGGTCGTACTCGTATCTATAGAGGGGCGCTCCGCTGCTCGCGCGGTGCAGCTCGAGCCATTTCCACGCCGAATAACCCGTGTCCCAGTCGCCTTCGAAATCGGCGGCGGCCCGCCGGACTTCGGCCGTCGTCGCGGCCGGATAGAGTTCCAAAAAAGCCCGCGCGCGGGCGCCAAACCGAGTAGCCGCGCGCGCGCGATAACGGGCGACAGTCGGCTCGTCGCCGCCAAAGAACCCGGCAAAACCGTCCTCGTCCCGGGTCCAACCCGCGAGGAGCGCGACGTGCGCCTGCCGGCCGGCGGCGTAGATCGAAGCGCAGTCGGTCGGCAGGCAATAGCCGTCGACCACCGGGGCAAAATAGTCGTACGGCAGCTTGATCGCCGCCGCGAGCAGTTCGGCCGCGGGCTTGGCCCGCAAGGCCGCCACCGACGCCGTGCCAAAGGCCGACTCGGCAAAGGCGCGGCCAGCCCGCTCGGCCTGCGCCGGCGAGCGCATCGGCCAGGTCTCGTCGATGAAGGCGCCGCTCTCGCCGATTGCGCGCCGAAAGAGGCCCCGGGCGAGCGGCGAAGCCATCAGTTCGCTGACGGCGGAGGATCCGGCCGATTGGCCGAAGATCGTGACGTTGGCGGGATCGCCGCCGAAGGCGGCGATGTTGCGCCGTACCCACTGCAAGGCGGCGATCTGGTCGAGCAGGCCGTAATTGCCGGCGGCGTGGTGCGGCGATTCTTGCGCGAGCCCCGGCAAGGCCAGGAATCCGAAAACGCCCAGACGATAATTCATGCTGACCACCAGCACCCCCATCTTTGACAGATTGCCGGCATCCTGGCGCGGCTCCGACGTGGCCCCGGCGGCAAAGCCGCCTCCGTGAATCCAAACCATCACCGGTAGCCGGGGCGGCGGCGCTGCCGCCGGCATCCACAGGTTCAGGTAAAGACAGTCCTCGCTCGGTCCCGCGTCGTGGAAGACCATATCGGTGAAGATGCGCCCTTGCATGGCCCGCGGCGGGTAGTCGACCGTCGGGCGAACGCCCTCCCATGAGCGGACGGACTGCGGCGGCTGCCAGCGCAGCGGACCCACCGGCGGGGCGGCATAAGGAATGCCTTTGAACGTGCGCACCAGGCCGTCGGGGCTGACTACGCCCTCGACGATCCCGCGGTCGGTGCGCACCTGCACCCGGCGCAGTTCCTCGGCGCGTCCCCCCGCGATCGCCAGAACGAGCGCGATCAGGCGGGACGTTGGCCAACAAAAGACTTCCGATAGGATTTTCGCGGGGACCTAAATAGCCGACGGGCGCCGGAAATTCAAACCGTTTGCGACATCGGGCGGCCGCGCCCGGGCCGACCGATCGCCCGGTCGCGCTTTCGAGTTGAGTCGGCTCCCCACCCGCCTGACTGTGGGCAACCCCGCCGCTTCCATGACGATACGCAAAGCACTGATTACTGCGGCCAATCCGCGCCAGCGAACGCTTCCCGTCCAGACGTTGATCGATCGGGACGGCGAATCGAAGTCCGCGCTGCAAATTATCCTCGAGGAAGCCGCCTCGGCCGGCATCGATGAATTCTGCGTCGTGGTCTGCCCGGGCGATGAGACCGCCTTCGCGGCGGCCTGCGGGAACCTGCGTTCGCGGGTGCGGTTCATCCCGCAGGCCCAACCGCTGGGCTACGGCGACGCGCTGCTGTGCGGCCGCGACTTCGTCGGGGCCGAGCCGTTCCTGCACATGGTCGGCGACCATCTCCACGTGGCCACGGGGGCCACCGGCTGCGCCCGCCAAATCCTCACGGTGGCGCAATCGGAAAAGACGCCCGTTTCCGCCGTCCAGGCCACGCGGGAGAGCCTGCTCACCGCGTACGGCACGGTCGGCGGCAAGCTGGTGGGCGGCGACCAACCGCTCTACGAAATCGAAGCCGTTTTGGAAAAACCCACGCCGACGTTGGCTGAACAGCAACTGATCGTCCCCGGACTGCGGGCGGGTTACTACCTGTGCTTCTTCGGCCTGCACGTGCTCGACGCCGAGATCTTCGCGATTCTCGACGAGCAACGCGCGGCCGCGGGCGGCGCCGGCCTGGGCCTCTCCCCCGCGCTCCATGCCCTGGCGGCGCGCCGGCGCTATCTGGCGTTGTCGATCGCCGGGCGACGCTATGACATCGGCGCCCCCTACGGCCTGCTCCTGGCGCAACTGGCCCTGTCGCTGGCCGGCCGGGACCGCGACCGGGTGCTGACCCAGCTGGTCGAACTCCTCGCCCTGCGCGCCGAGTAGACCATGGACCTGCGCGCGACCGATATCATCGCCGCGGCCGACCCCGCCGTGCGCGATTTGGCCATCGACCACTGGTGTCGCGCCCGCTCCGGAGCCGACTTGCTCGCGGCCGTCGGCGAACTCGAGGCGTTTCGCCGGCGCGAACCCAATCTCTATCGCCGGGTGCGCGCTCTATTTTTCCTTAGCGCGATCCATCGCTATCACCTTCCGGCCCGGGCCGAGTACCCGCGGACCGGCCGCGTGCCCTACGCCGGTTTCCAGCACCTGCTCGAGCGCCGATTCGAGGAGGCCATTGCGGTCCTGCACCGCGCGTTCGCCGACCAGGGGCCGAGCGAAACCCTGTCGAGCGCCCTCGCCGCGGCCTATCAGGCGCTCGCGTTCCAAACACTCGCCGACCAAGTGCGGCACACGGTCCGGTCCACCCGGGGCAACGCGTGGATGTTTCGCCTGGGCCACCCGCTCGACCAACCGCTGCGCGTCCGACCCG
>CAZWMF010000291.1:0-5468 GCA_964634535.1 uncultured Opitutaceae bacterium
GGCGCTCGTCCAGCAAGGTACGGGCCGCGTGTACGGCGTGCAGGCCCTCCTGCGCACGCGCTCCGTGGGATGGTCCGGCCGCCTGGTGGCGGCCGACCAGCCCGGCGGCCAGCCCCTCGACGCGCTGATTCTCCTGACCGCGTTCCTATACCAGGGCGACCGGCTGTCGGCTCCATTGCAGCGCGAGGTGCATGGCTTGGCCGACCGCGCGCTGGCCCGCGGAGATTTGGGCGAGTTGGGCGAATTTTACCTGAACCTGCTTTCGCTGGGCCGCCGGTTGGATTGGACCCAGCTGTGCGAACTGCTCCGCCGCACCGACAGCGCGCGCACCGTGGCGGAGTATGCCCAACTGGCCCGCGTGGCCCCCGATTCCTTTGCGCTCATCTATACCGGGGCCCTGTTCACCGAATCCGCCGACCATGTCGCTGCGTATTTGCTGCAGTTCGGCAAGGCCGGCGCCCTGGATCTGCGCCTGGCCATGGGCGACGGACGCGGCGCGGTCCGGACACTGATCGACCAGCAGCTGCCCGTCGACCATTCGGCCAGGCCCGCGCTGACGGCGGCAAGCGCGGCCATCCTCGCCCATCCGGTGCTCATGCTCGCCCTCAAATTCCTCGCCTATGTCGCCGGCGCCTTCCTCGTCCTCTGGGGTCTGGACCGCTGGATCGTGACGCCGGGCGGCGGGATCGAAACCGCGCGCGCGGCCCCGCAATGGCGCACCGGCGCGCTCGCCCTCTTTCTTTCCGGCCTGTTTATCGTCGCCACCGAGCCGTACCTGCTCAAGGCCGCCGCGTCGGCGGAATACCGGCCCACGCTCCATCTGCCCATGCTTCTGATCGGGGGCACTCCCCCCCCGGCTCCGCCGTCCACCCTTTCCACTCCCGCCGCCATGCACTCATCCACGATTATATCCATCGGCTTCTTCGCCCTCCTGCAGGTGATCATGTATTTCATCTGTCTGCAGAAGATCAACCAGATCGACCGCGAGGCCGCGCCGCCCCTGCTCAAACTCCGGCTGATGGAGAATGAGGAGAACCTCTTCGACAGCGGCCTGTACGTCGGCATGATGGGCACGGCCGCCGCTCTCGTCATGCAGGTGCTCGGCATCATCGAGCCAAATCTGCTGGCCGCCTATTCCTCGAATCTGTTCGGGATATTCTGCGTCGCCCTGGTCAAGATCCGGCACGTCCGCACCTTTAAGAAGCGCCTCATCCTCGCCAATGAGTCCGGCCTGCGGGCCGCGCCGGCGGGCGGTCCGCGATGAACAAGACCCTCCTGCTCATCATCATCGATTTTCTCTTCCTCAACCTGATCGCGCTCACGCGGTGGGAGAAGGTCGAGCCGGCGCGGGCGACGCCCGCGCCCGTGCCGCAGGTCGGCGCCAACGCGCCGACGTCCGAACAGGACCTGGTGGCGACGATGCGCCAGCAACTGGCCGACGAACAGTCCGTCCGGCTCGGCCTGGGCCAGCGCCTCGCCGCGGAGAACGCCACGCTGAGCGCCCGCGAGCAGGGCCTCAGCGCCCTGGAAGCGGCCCGGGCCCAGCTGGCCGGACGGCTGGCCGACACCCAGCGCACCGCCGCCGAACTCGCGCGCGAGGCGCAATCGGCCCGCGAAGCGTCGGACCTCAGCCAGCAGCAACTCGCCCAATTGCAGCGCGAATTGGAGGAACGGCGCGCCGAGGCCGACCGCCAGCGCAAGGAACTGGCCAGCCTGCAAGCGGACCAGAACGCGGCCCGCAAGCAGATCGAGGGGCTCACCCTGGCGGTGGTCGTGGGCGAATCGGAAAAGCAGCACCTGCTCGACCAGAACGGACAGCTGCAGTCGCAGGTGCAGACCGAACGGGCGGAACGCGCCAAGGTCCAGGAGTCGGCCGAGCGGCTGGCCCAGGGCGTGGGCCAGCTGGCGGAAAATTCAGGCGAACTTACCAAGGAGATCCGCGAGAACCGGCCGATCAACGCGAACGTCCTGTACAATGAGTTCCTGGCCAACCGGGTCGGCACGTCATTTGCCGCGGAGCGGCGCGGATTGTTCGGCCCGCTCAACCGCAGCAAGGACACGCCGACCGTGTTCGTGACGGATGGAAAGCAGGTCTACGCCCTGCTCCATTTGGACGATACCGTCTTCTCCGCGACCGAACCCAATTTCGATTGGGCCAAACTCGCGGTCACCTTCCATCGGCCGCCCGCCTACCAGACCCAGGCCGGCACCATACGCTTCCTCGCGGCCGACCCGCGCGTGATCGTGCTGCCGGTCGATCCGTTGCAAGTGGCCGCGCTCGGCGTCCGCGCCTATCCGCTGGCCGCCGATCCGTTCAAGTTCCCCGATGCGGTGCTGGTCGATGGAACCAAGGGCTATGGCGAACTTCCCTTCAAACTCGACCCGAGCCAACCCGGCTATGTCCGGGTCGACAACCGGTTTTTTCGCCGCCTTTTTGGCGATTTCGCGCCCGCGCGAGGCGACCTGGTGTTCAGCCGTACGGGCGAAGTGCTCGGGATGATGGTAAACTCGGATTACTGCGTTTTGGTGAGGGACTTCACGCCGATCGCCACCCTGCGGACCGGCAATCAAGGTCCATCTAGCCAGACCGCCCAACTGCTCAACCAAATCGCGGCCCGCGTCCAGGCCCTTCCGTTCAATCTGCAGTAGGCCGAAGCGCCCGGAAAAGCACGGTCCGCAGCAGGCCGGCTTGGAATTCCCGCGTCTCGATCGGCCGCAGGCCCGCCGCGGCAATCAACGCCTCCGAGGGCGGCAGGCGACGGGCCTCCAAGTCGGTCTGCCAGCGGAAAAATGCGTAGAGGAGCGCAAGCCACATCCGGGCTCGCCACCGCGCCCACCCTCCAGCCGGCTCGGCAAAATCGGCGAAAAGCCAGACGCCACCGGGGCGCAGGCTGCGGGCGATCCGGCCAACCAGCGCCGCGGCGGTGTCCGCCGAGAAGCAATCGAGAAAAAACAGCGTGACCACCGCATCGAAGGCGGCCGCAGGATAGGGGCACCGCACCGCGTCGACCTGCCGGAAGCGCACCCGCGCCTGGTCCGCAGGCGTCAGACGCCCGCGGGCACGGGCGATCATCGCCGCGCTCGCCTCCCGGCAATCGATCGCCGCTTGGGGCGCCAGTCGCACGAGCCGCGCAAGCGTCCGCCCGTCGCCCTCGCCCACGATCAAAATCGACCGGCAATCCGCCAGCCGGTCGAGCAGACTCCATCGGGTCGCTTCCAAATCCCGGCCAAACGCGAGATACTCCAACGTCGGGTAGATGCCGGCCAGCCGATCGAAACCCGCGCGCGCCATGTTTACCACAGTCGCAACGCATGGCCCGCCAGGACGGCGGCCGGGGTGAGCAGGGCGGCGTCGGCCAGCCCGCGGGCCGCCTCCCAACCCAGCCGCGGTTCGAGTCCATCGATACCCAGCAGGAGCGCGCCGCTCGCCGTGGCCGCGAGGCCACCCGCCGCCGCCAGGCCGGAGACGGCGAGAAAACCCGCGAGCCCCAAGGCCACGGCCAAACCCGCCGCCCACCGGCCCAGCAAGCCGCCGGCTCCATACTCGCTCGCCAGCGAGATTTGTCCCTGGCTGCAATCGACCGCGTTCTCCCAGCCCGAAATCAGGGCGCAGTTGGCGAAAGCGAGCACGGCGAAGAGACCGAGCGGCCCGAGGCAGTATTCCCACCCGCCCTCGCGATCGGCCGCGGGAAATACGCCGATGCCAGCGGCCAGCAAGAGGGCGACGCAGATCTCCTTGGGCATTCGCCCGCGCCGCTGCCGGTGCACGCCCTGATGGGAGAGCAAATAGGCCGCCACGGGCAACAGAACCAAGGTCCCGGCAAAAAACTCGCGACGCGTGAGCCCGTTCAGCGCGACTGTGACGTCGGCCGCTAGCACCCCCATCCACACCACGGCGATCGTCCAACGCCGCCGCTGATGGAACGCGTGGCGTTGCGTCCGCACCCGCGAGGGATGCAGCCGCCAGCCTTCGAGCCACCGGTCAGCCGAATAGGCAAGCCAGACCGATGCACCCAAGACAAAGCCGGGCGCCCACCGGACGCTCTCGGCCGAGAGGCGGTAAATCATAACCTGCCAAACCACGACAACGGCCGGCGCATCGAGCGAAAGGACGATCGGCCACTGCCACCATCGAGGTCTATCGGGAATCATCTGGAAGGCACAAATCCTAATGCCGGGGACGGTTTAGGCAAAATGACGAATGGAATTTTGCTTTTTTGATTTGCGTCCTTTTCAATCGATACTACCTTTTTATATAAAGGTAGCTTTCAACATTATGCCTGACACGAGCGTCAACGAAAAATTCAGCGCCATCCGCAAGGGTCTGCTCGAGTTTCTCGTGCTAAAAATCATCGCCGCCAAGCAGGTGTACGCCGCGGATATCCTAAACGAGTTGCGCGGCACGGAATTCTCCACTCAGGAAGGCACGCTCTATCCGCTGCTCAGCAAGCTGCGCCGGGAGGGCTTCCTCAACTATGCGTGGAAGGAGTCCGAAGCCGGCCCACCGCGGAAATACTACGAACTCACCGCCCAAGGTCGGGAGCATCTCCAGGAGATCCTGGCCTATTGGCAAACCATCAGCGCCACGGTGAAAAGCCTTGGCGAATCGTCGAAGCCCCCGCCCCGATCATGAACCGAGTCATCATCATCAACCTAAACGGCAACGCCTTTCAGCTCGAGGAAAACGGGTATGAAGTGCTGCGCACCTATCTGGACAACGCCGGCCGCCGCCTCGCCGCTAATCCCGACCGCGATGAGATCGTGGCCGACATCGAGCGGGCCATCGCCGACAAATTTCGCACGCGCCTGGGACCGACCAAAAACGTCATCCTCACTGGCGAGGTGACTGCCACCATCGCCGAAATGGGCCCGGTGGAAGACGCTCCGACCGGGGAACAGGCAGCCGGCGCGCCCGAGGTCTCGAGCGCGACGGCTGCGGGCGAACCCGGCCGGGCGCCGGAGGGCGCCGGGGCCGCTGCGGCGAGCGCGGCCAAACGCCTCTACCGATTGCCCGAAGGAGCCATGATCGCCGGGGTCTGCAATGGTCTCGCCGCCTACCTCAACGTGGATGTGACGGTGGTTCGCATCCTCTTTGTCGTTCTGACCGCGCTCACGGTGGGCCTGGGTCTCCTTCTCTACGGATTCCTGGTCTTTCTCACACCCGCCGCCACGACTTCGGCCGAAAAGGCCGCGGCCTCGGGCCTGCCGTTCACCGCGGAAGAATTCATTCGCCGCGCGAAGGAGGGCTATTACGCCGGCATGAGAACCTTCCAGGACCGCCGGGCCCGCCGCGAATGGAAGCGCCGGTTCAAACGCGAAATGCGGGAGAAGGCGTGGACCTGGCGGCGTGCCTGGCATCCGGATTGGACGGACCAGCCGGCCCCCGCCGCCGGATGGTGGGTGGCCAAGCCTTTTGCCGCCGTCCTGTTGGCCGTCCTCGGCGTCGTCTGGCTCGTCGCCTGCATATC
>CAZWMF010000292.1:0-5423 GCA_964634535.1 uncultured Opitutaceae bacterium
CCAGAACGTTGGCCACGTTGAACTGCGCCAGGCCCGGGCCGATGCCGCGGATCAGTACGATCTCGTTGCCGCTGCCGCCGATGTAGAAGCCGGCGACGATGGCGTTGGCCGCGGTCACCTGGGCGCGCGTCGAAATATTGATGAGGCGGCCGGTGGATGTGCCCGCGTCCGCGTCGTATAGTTCGGCCAGGGCGACGCCCGTGGCGTTGTTGACCCCGGATACCGCCGCGGTGTAGCTGGTCCCGGCGGACAGGGACTGGAGGATGGCCGAGTCGGCCGAGCCCGTGGCGAAGTTGAAGGCGCCGGTCTGCGTGAAGGCCGCCTGCAGTAGCGCGGTGCCGCCGGCCGTCGTGCCCCAGCCGATGTTGCTGCCGATCACGTTGGCGTTGTGATCGTAGAGTGACAAGGCCGGGGTGGGTAACGCATTGGGGACGTTAAATCCGGTGAGAGCCGGACCGTCGCCGCGAATCAGCATCGACTTGGTGCCGGACCCGGAAATCACGAAGCCCGGAGTGAGCGTATTGGCGGCGCCTGCGCCGACAAAGGCGCGGGTCGACAGATTGACCAGCCGGGCGAGGGAGACGCTGGCCGCGAAGATGGCGGAGGTGCTGCCGTAGCTGTTGGTCACCGTGACGGTGTAGGTTCCGACATTGCCCGTCCCGAAGCTGCCGATCGCGTAGCTCGAAGTCGTCGCACCGGAAATTGCGACCGAGTTGAACGCCCACTGGTAGGTCACCGTGCCCCCGGAGGCGGTCACGCTCAACGTGATGGCATCGCCCGCCGGTACCTGGGGAGAGGCCGGCGAACTCGTGAGGATGACTGGCGGACCGGCGACCGACAAGGTGGCGGCGGCCGAGGTCGTGCTGCCCGCCGGGTCGGTCACGACGCATTGGTATTGGTTCTGGTCGTAGGTCGTGTCGACGTTGCCGACGCTCAGGGTGGCCGTGGCCGAGCCGCTATAGGCGCCGGCGTCGGTCAGGTTGGTCCAGTAGTTCGTGCCGGCCAATTCGACTTGCCACTGGTAGGTCAAGGTGCCGAAGCCGGTCGCAGTGACAGTGAACTGGGCGCTTTGTCCCGATGTGGTCGAGACGCTGGCCGGCGCGGCGGTGATCTGGGGGAGTGTTCCGACCGCCACCCGCCGGACGTCCGAACCAAAAACGTCGACCACGTAAAACAAGGTGGGGCTGATCAAGGCGAGGTCCGCGGGATAATAGAATTCCGCGGTGCTGAGCGGTCCGTCGAGGTCCAAACCCGATCCGGCTAAACCCGCCACCGTCGTCGTCGTGCCGTTCGGCGCGACCATCCGCACCGTGCCATTGACCTCGTCAGTCAACCAGAGGTTTCCGGAGGCATCCAGTTTCAGGCCGGTGGGGTAGTAAAAAAGGGCGGTGAGGCCGGAGCCGTCCTTGCTGCCGAACGTCCCAGCCGTGCCGGCCAGCGTGCTCACCACGCCGCCGGGCGCGATCTGGCGCACGGTGGAGTTTACCGTATCGCAAACATATAAAAGCGTGCCCGCGGCATTGACCGCGATGCCGGTCGGGTAGTTGAATCCGGCCGCCGTGCCCGTCCCGTCGGCGGCGCCGGAAGTCGCTGAACCGGCAAGCGTTGACACCGTGCCGGCCGCGCTGACCTCGCGGATCGTGTTGCCGCCACCGTCGGATACATAGAGGTTGCCGCTGGCGTCCACCGCCACGCCTTCCGGGTCTTCGAATTCGGCCGAGGTCGCTGGGCCATTGGTAGCGCCCTCGATCATGGGCCGGCCGGCGACGGTCGACACGTACCCTGCCGGTGTGATCTTGCGAATCGTGAAGTTTCCGGAGTCGGCCACATAAATGTTGTTTGCGGCATCGATCGCGAGGCCGGTGGGTCCGTTGAACCGGGCAGTGGTGCCCTGGCCGTCGACGCTCGCCGGTTGGCCCAGGGTACCGGCAAAGGTCGTCACCGCGCCGGTCGGCGTGATCTTGCGGATCGCGCTATTGACGTAGTCGGACACAAAAAGATTACCGGAACTGTCGGCGACGATACCGTCGGGCTCGCTGAAGCGCGCGGCCCAGCCCTGGCCGTCGACGGCGCCCGGGGTTTGGGGCCAGCCCGCCAACGTCGACACTCCGTAGGCATTGACCGTCAAGGTCTGGGCGAGGCTCGTGGCGCCACCGGCCGCGTTGGAAACCACACATTGGAATTGATCGCCGGTCATGCCCAGGCTGGGCGCAAGGACAACGAGCACGTTGGTCGCCGATCCGGAATAGGTACTGTTGTCGGTCAAATTCGTGAACGTGGATGAGCCGGCGGGTGCTCGTTGCCAGCGATAGGTGAGCGGGGCGTTGCCGCTGGCGGTCACGGCCAGGGTGGCCGGCTGACCTTGGACTGCCACCGGATTGGCGGTCTGCACCGTGATCATCGCCGCTCCTTGGGCGACAAAACTGGCCGCGAGGAGCGCGGTCATGTTGGGCACACCCAAGCCTGTGCACTCATCGTATCCCGGTCCGGCCGAAAAAGCGCCATTGTTGCCCGTGGTGATATCGCGCAACGCCGCGGTTCCGTTGAGAGGATACAGGTTGACGTTGAGTTGGCCAATCGGCTGGAGTTTGGCGTTGGCCCTCGCTTGGTTCAACAGGGCGCAAAGCGAGGCCCAGATCGGCGTGGCCAGGCTGGTTCCGCCAATTTCATACTGGGTTCCCTCGATATAGAGGGCTCCGCCGGTATTGGGATCGCCGAGCGCCGCCACATCCGGCGTCAGTCGCTGGGTGCCGGCGGGAACGCCCGCGCCGGCCTGCCAGGGCGGTCGCGCGAATACGGCCGATGGACCGCCGCCGCTGCCCGACCAGGCCGTTTCCGAGATGACGGCCGTCGAACTCGCGAGGCTCAGCGAGGTGCCGCCGACGCCGGTGACGTTGGGATCGTCCGCTGGCGAATTGACGGTCTGCGGCGCGGTGGCGTTGTATTCGCGCGTCGTTGGATCGGGATTGGAGCCGCCGTCGCCGCTCGCGGCAAAGACGGTCACGCCGGCGGCCGTCAGGGTGGCGATATACTGGGATTGGATGACGAGATAATCCTGGTCGACCTCGTCCTCTTGCTGGCCGAACGAGACCGAGAAGACATGCAGGCTGGACTGCGTCGGCTGGTCGGCGACCACCTGGAGGAACGCCAGGTCGTAGGAGGACGGGTCGGATGTGTCCGCTCCGTAAAGGCGGACCAGGGCCTTGGGCGCGATACTGGTGGCCCATTCAACGTCGATCGTGGCCTCTTCAAACTCCTCGACGGTGGTCTGGTTCGACGGACCGAAACCCACGTTGACCGTCTGAAAATTATTTACCGTGTTGGCGACATTCGCCGCTGCCCAAAATTTCGTCAAATCGGTGGAGAGCGGAAAGGCGAAGCCGAAAATGGCCACCGTTTGGTTCGTGCCGTCCAGGCCGAGTCCGGCCGCGCCATAGGCGCCGAGGACTTGGAATGGGTAATAGGGCGGGGCGGCCGCGCTGTCGGCCGGGTTGACCCGCCGGGCCTTGACGGTCGACATCCGGTGCGCGTGCAGGTGGGGCTGGAGGCCGTGAATGCCCAGGACGGGCGCGCCCACGTCGGCCGGCAGGCTGGGGGCCGCGACCGCGGCGGTGAACTCGCCTTCGGGCGTGGCCACCCGCGCGAAGCGGGTCTGCAAGGCGGCCTGCACCTGATCGATCGTGCCCCGCGCGAAGACGGCGAGCCGGCTCGCATCCGTGTTGGTGATGATAAAGCCCTGAGCGGTCAGCCAGGCGACCAGCCGATCGTGGTCGGCCGGAAGCGGAAAGTACCGCGCGGCCATTTCGGCGCGGGGCACTTGTTCGCCGCGGGCCAGGCGGGCCTGCAGTTCGGCGAAATTGCGCATGCGCAGCGCCACCTCGAAATGGACGCTGGCCGCGGTCTCCTGCGCGGTCAAGGTCGTGCGCACCAACCGGCCCTGCCGGGGCACGGCACCGGCGACGCTTGCTGGCACCGCCAGAATGCTATTTTCGAACGAGATGCGCGCGGGGGCGGCGCTGAACGCCGCTGGGATTAGACTAGCGAGCACCCAGAATGTGAGAACGCGGGGAAGCGTGTACCGGCACATGGTCGCAATCGAATAAATATTCCGTCAGAAAAGCCACAGAAAACGGCCAAGCGTTCGGCGATTTCCCGACGATAGGCGAGGGGGGACGTTCGAGCTGAACCGGTTGCGCTAAACGCCCCCGCGTCGCGCCGGGACCGCCGGGTAGTTCCGGCCATGGCCCGACGGATCGGTGGGCCAAGGTGACGCCGTGGGACGCGATGGCGCTCGACCGGCCAACTCTGGTTGTGGTCGATGGATCGGAGCGTCTAGGTGACGAGATGGCGCTCGACGCGCCGCGAGTTCTGCCGGTGCCTGGCCCGGTTCCCGCGCGCAAAATCACGGGACTTCGTAGATTTCGACGAGGGCGATGCCCGAAGAGCCATTCAAGCCTGACACCTGCGCCGTATAGCCGGTGCCGGCCGGCAGGGAAAGGACGAGCGCGCAATCGGCCGAACCGGCCGGGAGGGCAAAGGCCCCGACCTGCGAGAAGGTGGCCGCGAGCGCCGCATTCCAGCCCTGGTTGGCCGCGATGACATTCTGATTGGAATCGTAAACGGTCAGGACCGGATTGGCCAGGACACCGGACGTGGAATATTGCACGAGGGTGGGGCCGATGCCGCGAATCAGCACGGTTTCAGAGCCGGTTCCCCCGATGAAGAAGCCGGCGACGATCGCATTGGCGGCCGTTACCTGCGCTCGTGCGGAGATGTTGACCAGGCGGGTGGGGGGATTGCCCGTGTCGGCATCATAAAGTTCCGCCAAGGCGACTCCCGCGGTCTGGCCGACGCTGGCCACGCTGGCCGTGTAGGCGGCCGCATTCAGGGTTTGCAGCAGGGCCGAGTCGGCCGAACCGGCCGGCAGCCCGAAGGCGCCGGTTTGGGCGAACGCGGCCACAAGCGCGGCGGTCCCGCCGGCCGTGGTGCCCCAGCCCGTGTTGGTGTTGAGGACCGTGTCCGAGGAGTCGTAGAGCGTCAGGACCGGATTTGCGAGCGGGTCGGCCACATTAAACGTCGCCAGGGTCGGTCCGATGCCACGAATGAGCATCGCTTTGGCGCCCGTTCCGGAAATCACGAAGCCCGGGACCAGGGCGTTGGCCGCGCCCACGCCGACCCAGGCCCGGGCGGACAGGTTGACGAGTCGGGCGGTCGCCACCGTGACGGTGAAGCTCGTCGAAATGCTGCCGAAGCTGTTTTGCACGGTGACCGAGTAGGTCCCCGCATTGGCCGCCTGAAATTCGGGGATCAGGTAGGAGGAACTGGTGGCGCCGCCGATCGCGACCGAATTGAAATACCACTGGTAGGTCAGGTTGGATCCTCCGGCCGAGACGCTCAGACTCGCCCCGGTGCCCACGCCGACG
>CAZWMF010000293.1:0-5409 GCA_964634535.1 uncultured Opitutaceae bacterium
CGCGATCTGGCCGACCTGTGGGTGGACCGATTGCAGGTGATGGCCGAGGAATATCCCTCCCATCTCGTCATCATCGTGGCGGACATGGCCAAGTCCGATCTGCCGCTCTCCAGTTCGTTCGTGGCGGAATTCTGCCAGCGCCTGGCCCGGCAGACGCCGGCCCTCCACCTGGCGCGCAGCTGGCTCGAACAGCGGCTGGTCGAGCAGGGTCTGTCGATCGAACAGTTGGTCCAGCAGGAAAGCCGCCACCAGGCGGCCGACCAGGTCACCGTCAGCCATAGTATCGCCAGCCTGCGCTTCCTGAGCGCCTCCGATTGGAAGGCGTTTGTCGAAGCGTTGAGCGGAGTCGAGGCGACCCTGCGCACCGATCCGACCGACGTCTACCGCAGCATGGATTTTGCGACGCGCGACATCTACCGGCACGCCGTGGAATTCCTGGCCCGCCACAGTCGGGTTTCCGAGGCCGCCGTGGCGTTCCAGGCGGTCCGATTGGCGGCCGAAAGCGCCCGGGACAAGGGACGGACGGACCGCACGGCCCACGTCGGCTACTACTTGATCGACAAAGGCCAATCGCTTCTAGGCCGAGCGGTCCGAGTGCGCTGGCCGTGGCGCACCGTCATCGAGCGCAGCATCCACCGCTTTCCGCTGGCCGGTTACGCGGGCGGCATCGGCGGACTGGCCGTGGCGACAACCCTGGGCTTTGTGGCCCACACCCGTCCGCTGGAGCATTCGGCGGGTGTGCTCCTGGCCTTCGCCATAGTCTTTCTCTTTTGCGCCAGCCAGTTGGGCGTGGCCCTGGTCAATTGGCTCGTCACGCTCGTGGTGAGGCCCCGCCGACTGCCCCGCCTGGATTGCACGTCCGGCATTCCCGACGATTGCCGCACCATGGTGGTGGTGCCGACGCTGCTCACCAGCGTGGAGGGAGTCGATCGGCTTTTGGGGACCCTGGAGATCCACTATCTGGCCAACCGGGACGAGCGGCTGCATTTCGGCCTATTGACGGATTTTCGCGATGCGCCGGAGGAAACCCGTCCGGAGGATGCGCCACTCCTGCGCCGGGCCCGCGCCGGCATCGAGCGGCTGAACCGCCGGTACTCCCCGGCCCAATCGGAGTGCTTCTTTCTCTTTCATCGCCCGCGCCGTTGGAACGCCGGCGAGGGATTATGGATGGGCTACGAGCGCAAACGCGGAAAGCTCATGGAGTTCAACGCCCTCCTGCGCGGCGGGGCCCGCGACTGTTTCTCGGAAATCGTCGGAGCGACGGCCATCCTGCCGACGATCCGCTATGTCATCACGCTGGACACCGACACCCAACTGCCGCGCGAGGCGGCCCGGCAGCTGGTCGGCAGCATGGCCCACCCGCTCAACCGGCCGGTCTTCGACGCCAGCCGCGGCGTCGTGGTCGAGGGCTACGGAATCCTGCAGCCGCGCGTCGGCGTGAGCCTGCCCGGGGCCCGCCGTTCCTGGTTCGTGCGGATATTCGCCGGCGAGCCCGGGCTCGATCCCTACACGCGCGAGGTGTCCGACGTGTATCAGGATGTGTTCCACGAGGGCTCATTCATCGGCAAGGGCATCTACGAGGTCGACGCGTTTGCCCGCGCCATGCGCGGACGGTTTCCGGAAAACGCGGTGCTGAGTCACGACCTATTGGAAGCCTGCCATGCCCGCTCGGCCTTGGTGAGCGACGTGGAGTTTTACGAGGAATACCCGTCGCGCTACAATGTGGACATCGACCGGCGCCACCGCTGGATCCGCGGCGATTGGCAAATCACGCCCTGGCTCCTCCCGCGGGTGCCCGGAGCGGACGCCCGGCGGATCATCAATCCGCTCTCGTCGCTATCGCGTTGGAAGATTTTCGACAATCTGCGGCGCAGCCTCGTGCCGGTGGCGCTCCTGCTCCTGCTGCTGGGCCATTGGCTGCTCCTGCCCGACCATGCCGGGGCCGGCGTCTTGTGGGTGTTGGCGATCGTCGCGGTCCCCGGCTTTTTGGCGGCGCTCGTCGACGCCCTGTGCAAGCCGGTCGACCTGCCGTGGCTCGTCCATTGGCGCGGCGTGGGCGGATCGGCCGGACGCCACCTTGCGCAGATGGTGCTGACCGTCGCCTTCTTGCCGTACGACGCCTTTATCAGTCTCGACGCCATCGGCCGGACCCTCCTGCGCATGGGGGTGACCCACAAGCGATTGCTCGAGTGGCAAACGTCGAGCGACTCCGAGCGGGCCGGCCAGGCTGCGCTGGCCGCGTTCTACACGACCATGAGCCCGGCGCCGGGCATCGCCCTGGTCATGGCTATACTCCTGGCGGTCCGCCATCCGGCCGAATTGGCCGTCGCCGGACCCATCCTGGGCCTCTGGCTGGCGGCGCCCGGTCTTGCCTGGTGGCTCAGTAAACCGATCGAAGTGCCCGTGGCGCGCCTTTCGCCCGCCCAGTTGACCTTCCTGCGGTCCACCGCCCGCAAGACTTGGCATTTCTTCGAGACCTTTGTCTGCGCCGAGGAGAATTGGCTGCCGCCGGACAATTTCCAGGAAATGCCCACGGCCCGAATCGCCTCGCGCACGTCGCCGACCAACATGGGGCTGGCCCTGCTCGCCAATTTGTCGGCCTGGGACCTGGGATATCTTCCGGCCGGCGGACTCCTGCGCCGGACCCGCGACACGCTGGCCACGATGCAACGGCTGGAGCGCTACCGGGGCCATTTCTACAATTGGTACGCCACGCGCACTCTCCAACCGCTCCTGCCGCTCTACGTGTCGAGCGTGGACAGCGGCAACCTGGCCGGGCACCTGATGACCCTGGGGTCCGGGCTGCGGGAACTGCCCGATGAGGCCATCTTTTCCAACCGGGCCTTCGCCGGCTTGCGCGACACGGCCGGCCTGCTGGCGGAGCGCATCGGCGACCACCCGGCGCTGGTCGGCCTCGCGGCGGACCTGGCGCGTGCCCCGGCCGGCCTGCGCGAATCGGTCGCGGCGCTGCAAAGCGCGGCCGCGCAGGCGAGCCGGATCGGCGCCACCCTGGCCAACCCCGGCGAGGAAATCGCGGCCTTGGCGCGCGATCTGCTGCGCGAATGCGACGAGCACCTGGCCGAACTGCTCTTCCTCGCGCCGTGGCTGACCCTGCCCGCCCGGGGCGAAGCGGCGGCGAGCTCGGCCGCCGCGGAAATCGAGCGCCGGCTCGATCGAATCCCACCATTGCGCGCGGTCGCGAATCTGCCGGCGTCGTTTGGCCCGTCGATCGAGGCGGCCGCCCGGACGCTGGCCGCCGAATCCACCGAATCGGCCCGCGCCGAACAGGCTCGCCTGGCCGAACTTTCCCGGTGCCTGCGCGAGGCGGGCGAGCGGGCCGCCGGACGCATCCAGGCCGGCCACGACGCCGCCCGGGAATGCGATCTGTTGGCGGCGATGGACTTTGCCTTCCTCTTCGTCCCCGCGCGGGATCTGTTTTCCACGGGATACAACGTCACCGAGAATCGCAGCGACACGGGCTATTACGATCTCCTGGCCTCGGAGGCGCGCGTCTGCAGCTATGTCGCCATCGCGTTGGGCCAGGTTCCGCAAGAGCATTGGTTTTCGCTCGGTCGCCTGCTGGTCGCCCCGCGCGGCGGCCCCGTCCTCGTATCGTGGAGCGGATCGATGTTCGAATACCTGATGCCGCTCCTCGTGATGCCGACCTACGAGCGCACGCTCCTGGGCCAGACCTGTATCGCCGCGGTGCGCAATCAAATCGAATACGGCCGGCTGCGCGGCCTGCCGTGGGGCATCTCCGAATCCGGATACAACCGCACGGACGTCGATCTGAACTATCAGTACCGGGCCTTCGGCGTGCCGGGCCTGGGGCTAAAGCGCGGCCTGGCCGACGATCTGGTCGTCGCGCCCTACGCATCGGCCATGGCGCTCATGGTCGAACCGGCCGCCGCCTGCGCCAACCTGGAACGGCTGGCGGCCGAGGGTTGCGCCGGCGCCTATGGCTTCTACGAAGCCGTCGACTACACGCCGGCCCGCCTGCCGCCGGACGAAACCCGCGCGATCATCCGATCGTTCATGGCGCACCATCAGGGCATGAGCCTGCTCGCCCTGGTCAATCTCCTGCGCGACGACCCCATGCCGCGCCGGTTCATGGCCTGTCCGCTGCTCAAAGCCACGGAATTGCTCCTGCAGGAACGCGTGCCCAAGTCGTCGGCCACCGTGTTGGCCGAGGACCTCGCCCTCGAGACCGCCCAGGCGCCCTCCGGCGAGGGCGAACGGGTGATTCGCGTGCTCACCGACCCGACGCCGCCCTCGCCCGAGGTGCATCTGCTGTCCAACGGCCGCTACCACGTCGCGATCACGAGCGCCGGCGGCGGTTACAGCCGCTGGCTCGACTTGGCGGTCACCCGGTGGCACGAGGATACCACCCGCGACTGCTGGGGCGCGTTCGTGTACCTTCGCGATCTGGCGACGAGCGACTTCTGGTCGACCGCCTTCCAGCCCACCCGGCACGCGAGCCAGGACTATGCCGCCATATTTTCGCAGGCGCGCGCGGAATTTCGGCAGCGGATCGCGGGCCTCGAAATGCACACCGCGATCAGCGTGTCGCCCGAAGACGACGTCGAATTGCGGCGGGTCACGTTGACGAATCATTCCTCGGTCGGGCGCATCTTCGAACTGACCTCCTACGCCGAAGTGGTGCTCGCGACCCCGGCGGCGGACAACGCCCACCCGGCGTTCAGCAAGCTCTTTGTGCAGACGGAATTCGTGCCGACCTCCTCCGCCATCCTGTGCAATCGGCGCGCCAGCTATCCGGAAGAGAAACCGCCGTGGATGTTTCACCTCATGGTCGGGCAAGGCGGGGACCAAGGAGAAGTCTCGTGCGAGACCGATCGGGCGCGGTTTATCGGGCGGGGGGGAAGTCTCGCGAATCCGGCGGCCCTGCGGGATCTGGCGCCGTTGTCCAATTGCGCCGGTTCCGTGCTCGACCCCGTCGTGGCCTTGCGGCGCCGCGTCGCCCTGCCGGCGCACGAAACCGCCATCGTCGACCTGGTGACCGGCATGGCCGGCAGCCGCGCCGCGGCGCTCGCCCTGGTGGCCAAATACCAAGGCGCGCGCATGGCCGACCGCGCCTTCGATCTGGCCTGGACCCACAGTCAGGTAACGCTGCGCCACCTCGACGCCACCGAGCGGGAGGCCCAGCTGTATGGCCGGCTGGCGAGCGCCCTGCTCTACGCCGATCCGGGCCAACGCGCCCGCCCGGCCGTGCTGCGCGGCAACCGGCGCGGCCAAAGCGGGCTGTGGAGCCACGGCATTTCCGGCGATGCGCCGGTCGTCTTGCTCCAAATCGGCGACCCGGCCAAGATCGCCCTCGTTCAGCAATTGGTGCGCGCCCATGCCTAGTGGCGCCTCAAGGGGCAGACGGTCGAATTGGTCATCCTGAACGCC
>CAZWMF010000294.1:0-1661 GCA_964634535.1 uncultured Opitutaceae bacterium
GTTTCAATTACCCCGGCGGCCTCGCGGTCGACGGTGCCGGCACGGTGTACGTCGCCGACTCCGACAACCAGACCATTCGCAAGATCACACCGGATGGGGTTGTCAGCACCCTGGCCGGCACGCCGGGAAGCTCCGGCCAAACGGACGGCCCGGGCACCGTGGCGCGCTTCGATTATCCGCAGGGTGTGGCGGTCGACGCGAGCGGCCAGGTGTACGTCGCCGACTCGGGCGGAAACACGCTGCGGGTAATCACTCCGGACGGCGTGGTCAGCACGCTGGCCGGCACGGCGTATACGACGGGCAGCGCGGATGGATCGGGTAACGCGGCCCGTTTTGATGATCCGCAAGGCGTGGCCAGCGCCGCCAACGGCAACCTCTATGTCGCGGACAGTTACAACGATGAAATCCGCATCGGCGTTCCAGCGGTGGCCGGCACCCCACCTTTCCCTGCAATCTCGGGCGACGAGACCGCCATCGGGGTCGCTGGCCAAGCGTTTGCGTACCCGATCCTCGCCACCAATAGTCCGACCCGCTACGCGGCGACCGGATTGCCGCCCGGGTTGTCGGTCGATCCGGCGAGCGGCCTGATCGCGGGCACACCCGCGGCCTTGGGCGACTTTGCGGTGACGCTGGCCGCCAGCAACGCCGGTGGCACCGGCACGGCCACCTTGAATGTCACGATCCTCGGCTCGGCCGCGATCAGTCCCGCGGCGCAATCGGTCGCGGCTGGCGCCAGCCCGCAATTGAGTGTTTTGGATACGGGCACGTTTCAGTGGCAATTCAACGGGGTGGACCTGCCGGGGGCCACCGGCGCCACCCTGGCGCTGCCCTATATCGGCGCCAATCAAGCCGGCACGTACACGGTAATCGTCACGGGCGCCGACGGATCGACCGCCAGCAGTTCGGCCACCGTGGGCGTGAACGTCGCCGCCCATCTCGTAAATCTGTCGTCGCGCTCCTACGTGGGCACGGGGCCCCAGGTCCTGGTCGCCGGCTTTGTGGTCGCCGGGCCCAACCCGAAGTCGATCCTCGTCCGCGGAGTCGGACCCACGTTGGCGAACTTTTCGGTCGCCGGACTGCTCGCCAATCCGCTGCTGACCCTCTTCGACCACACCTCCACGGTAGTCGCGACCAACGCGGGCTGGTGCAACCCGTCCGCGATCGGCCCGTCCACGGTCGGAGCCGCGATCGCGCCGGCCAGTCCGGATCTGTTCGCCCAAGTCTACGCGTTCGGTCTGCCGGACGGATCGGCCGACACGGCGATGGTGGCGAACCTGCCGGCCGCGGGTTATACGGCTCAGGTCAACGGGGGAAACAACGCGACCGGGGTCGCCCTGGTCGAACTCTATGACGCCGACACGGGGGCCCCCGCCTCCCATCTGGTCAACCTCTCGGCCCGCGCGTTCGTGAACACCGGCTCGGGCGTTTTGGTGGCCGGCTTTGTCGTCGCCGGCACCAGTTCGGAAACCGTGTTGATCCGCGGGGTGGGCCCGGCGCTGGGCGGCTTCGGCATCGCCGGAGTGCTGGCGCGTCCCCAACTGACGCTGTTCGATGGTCAGGACGCCGTGATCGCCACCAATGCGGGCTGGAACAACGCCCCGGCGGCGGGCCCCTCCCTCACCCCGGCCGGATTGCAAACGGCCACCCGCGACGTCATGGCC
>CAZWMF010000294.1:1671-5401 GCA_964634535.1 uncultured Opitutaceae bacterium
GGCCGGATCACGACGGCAGGGGTTGTCACCGAGTTCGCCCTCCCCGCGGGCTCGGCCGACTGCGCGCTCGTCGCCACGCTGCCGCCCGGAGCCTATACGGCCCAAGTCAGCGGTCTCGGCGCCACCACCGGCGTCGCCCTGGTGGAGGTTTATGAGGTGCCGTGAACGGGTGAACCCGAATTTTGGCGGCGACGCGCCGGGCTGAACGGAACGACGATAAGCGGGATCGCCCGATAGCCTTCCATTTTACTTGCGATCCGATCTGCCGAGCACAAGCGTTTGCGCCGAGTCCGCCCGTTTTGCGACGGGTGGGGACTCCTTCCAGCTTTCCATGACTCGCAAGCCCGTTTGGTTCCTCATTGCATTTGGTTTGGCGTTGGCGCCGGCGTTCGCCGGTGAACGCATCGACCTCGACCGGACCGACCCCGTGCCGGCCACCGAGCCGATTCCGGTGGTGGACTTTTTCCGGGAACCGATGATCCGAAGTCCCGAGATAAATCTTCCCGGCACGCACATCGTGGCCCTGGCGGCGGCCGGCCTCGACCAAAATGCCGTGATGGTCCTGAATCTGAAGACCCATAAGTTCGATACCGTAGGCGGACGGGACTTCCGCAATGTTTACTGGGCCCATTGGCTCCAGAACGAGCGATTGGTCTTCAATATGGGCGGCGTCGTACGCCTCGCGGAATCAGACAAGATCTACGGCGCTCAGCCGCTGTTGGGTGTTAACTGCGCGTGGATCGGATTGCCCCTGCATGACCGCGATCATCCCCTAATCTATCTGTACGCCAACGGACCCCTAACCAATGCGTTCGGCCGAGTCGTGTCCATCTCCACCAATCTGCCCGCGCAAATTGTGCAAAGCTATCCCGAATTGCACTCGCCGCGGGGCTTCGACGTCGACTTCATGCCGGACGGCGAGGGCCGCCTCGCCTACGGCATTCTCTGCGAAGACGGGCTGATGTCGCTCAGCCGACTCGAGAATGGCCAGTGGGTGAGATGTGCGGAAGATCTGGAGCAACTGCGTCTGTTTGGCAGTGGTGACCGCCCGGGCGAGATCGTGGTGCTCGGGCCGCGGGCGGCGAATCGGCCGCGCCCGCTGGAGGTGATGAAGGCCGACACCGGTGAGGTGGTTGAAGTGCTCCTGCAAGATGCGGGGTACGACTTCGACGGTTGGCTTTATCGCGACCCGGTCTCGAATGCGATCATGGGCGCTTACTTCGACCGCGCCGCCCCGCACGCGGTGTGGTTCACGCCCGAGTACCGCAAACTGCAGCAAATCCTAGATCATCGGTATCCGGGGCTGGTCGCTCGGCTTCTGGAGACCGATGCCAGCGGCAAGATGGCCGTGGTCGCCACCTACTCCGATCGGCAGCCGTTGATCTACAATTGGGTGAACCTTGAAGCGCGGACCGCCGGGGTAATTGGCAAGTCCCGCCCGTGGATCGAGCCGGCCCGCATGCGCCCGATGGGTATCATAAAATACAAGACCGATGACGGCCGCGAACTCGACGCCTACGTGACGCTGCCCAAGGGCGCCTCCAAAACTCATCCCGCGCCGCTGGTCGTGCTTCCCCACGGCAACGACAATCCTCTATACGTACTGGGGATTGACAGCAATGAAAACACGGGCCGAGACACCTGGGGTTACGACTCCGAGGTGCAGTTTCTTGCAAGCCGCGGCTATGCCGTCCTACAGCCGAACTACCGAAGCTCCGCCGGTTACAATTGGAAGTTTCCCATCACCGACGAATGGGAATTCCGGAAAATGCACGACGACGTGACCGCCGCAACCAAGACGTTGATTGCGACGGGCTTGGTCGATCGCAATCGCGTGGCCATCATGGGCACGTCGTTTGGCGGGTACCTCGCCTTATGCGGCCTCGCTTTTGAACCGGGGCTCTATCGTTGTGGCGTGGCCATCTCCGCGGTTCCCGACTGGGGCAGCTTGATCAAAGACTTTCGGCATGAAAAGAATTGGGATGTATTTTATTCCCGCGTCACGCGTAAACTGGGCGATCCAAGCGCGGATCGCGCCCGATTTGACGCGATATCTCCGCTGGCCCACGCCAACGAAATCCGTAGTCCGTTGCTCAGCGTTCGATCGGAGTTCGATTACTCCGTGCAGAACGCCGATACGGGTTCCCTCGTCTCCATCTTGACCAAGAATCACGTTCCCGTCGACACCCTGTACTTTCACAACGAGGAGTTTGGCGTGCATCGTATCACGCCGCGAGTGGAGCTCTATAGCCACATTGAGACCTTCTTGCGGACCTACCTGGCGCCGGACAACGCGACCGCGATGGCCGGCCCGTAGGGCGGTCGGACCGAAAAGGCCGGCGGCCAGCCGCCGGCTACGGGATGAGCATCGACCGAGGCGTCCCGCTGCGCGGGGCGGACTTGCGGGCGCGATGCACGGAGAACCACCGATGGAAGAACTGCCGTGGATTCAACCGCGAGGCGTGCGAGTGGAGAAAAATGGCCTCTCCGCCCCCGCTCCGCGCGATTTGCTCGTCAGATAAGGGAGTGCGCATCTTGGAATTTTGGTGTTAGCCGACCTCAACAGTGATCGACTCATTGAACCAAAATATCAGCGGAAGTTCCGGCCATCGGGCGTCGGCGGGCGGTCGGTCGACCGCCGAACGGGGGTTCCGGAGGGCGTTTCCGAGGGCAAATGGGCCACGGCCGCGGCCCGCCAGGAAAATTCATAAGCGCCAAAAGCCGCGCTCATAACCGCGGACGGACGGGACGCCGCACCGAACCCGGGCTAGCGCCAGATCTTCTCGTACCGGGCCCGGGCGATCCGTTGCTTGAACCGGGGAATGAGGGCGGCGGTGGCCAGCCCGAGTCCGGTCGCCGCCAGAATCCAGGCAATTCGAACATCGCGCCGCCCCACCAGGCCGAGACCGACCAAGGACAGACCCGCCAAAACCGCGGCGGCTCGCCCGGCGATCCGGCGAGACCACCGGACGGGCGCCTGCGGTTGAATCTCGCCATTGCCCTCCACCGCCAAAATGAAGGCCGAAGCCGGCGCGCGTTGATTGCGCTCCACGCAGATGATTTCCGCATCCGGTCGGATCCGGTGGGAATTGTACATCGAATAGAGCTGGATCGACGTGAACGGACCGTCGATTCGCCGATCCTGGGCGTTCGTGTAGGCGAGAAACAGGCTTTGACGCGATTTGATCATGGATCGGTCCGCGCGGTGGCGGCCGCATCGCCCTCCGGGGCGGAACACAGACGCGAACGCGGCGTTGGCGACACACCCAACGCAGGCTCCCGCCAAGAATGTCGTGAATGGCTCAGGCCCGGGGGTCGAGCAGCCCCTGTGCCAATCGCCGGAGCCGCGGCCCCGCCTGAAGGCAACGGGACTCCGTCGAGCCGACCCGAGGGATTTCCGACTTAGACCGGACCGATCGGCAGGACGGTCCGCTTGTAGACGTCGTTGAGCAAGACCGCGACTCCGGTGTAGATGGCCGAGAGACCGCAGCCGATGCCTTCGTAACCGGCGAACTTGGTGATGGCGGGGCTCTCAAGCTGGTGGCCGATCGCCAGCAGAAAAAATAACACGGTCAGCGAGGCAAAGACGATCTGGAGCGCCAGATTGAGGCGCAAGGTGCCGAAGAACAGGGCGGCGGTAAACAGGCCCCAAATGATCAGGAAGGCGACCATGGCCGGCCCGCTCGCGGCGGCGACCGCGGCATTTTCCTTGGGCAGGACGATCAGGACC
>CAZWMF010000295.1:0-3421 GCA_964634535.1 uncultured Opitutaceae bacterium
CGATTGGGTCGGGAGCCATTTCCCCACGGACACTCACGGACTGGCCGCCTTCGACGGCACCCACTTATACGAACACGCGGATCCCCGCCAGGGGTTTCAACGGGACTGGAATACACTGGTTTTCAATTTCGGGCGGCGGGAGGTGGGCGACTATCTGATCAACAGCGCCCTCTGCTGGCTGCGCCGATATCAGGTGGACGGGCTCCGCTTCGATGCCGTGGCGGCGATGCTCTACCTTGATTATAGCCGCCGTCCCGGGGAATGGATTCCAAACGCCTTTGGCGGCCGGGAGAATCTCGAAGCGGTCGCGCTCTTGCGGCGGCTGAACGGTCTGGTGTTTGGCCTGGCACCCGGGGCGACGACTGCGGCGGAGGAGTCGACGGCCTGGCCGATGGTCTCGCGTCCCACGTACATCGGCGGCCTGGGCTTCGGCTACAAGTGGAACATGGGCTGGATGCACGACACGCTGCGGTACATGGCCTTGGATCCCGTCCATCGAAAATTCCACCATGCCGATCTGGCCTTCGGTCTCCAGTATGCGTTCTCGGAGAATTTCATCCTGCCGCTGAGCCACGACGAAGTGGTCCACGGCAAAGGCTCCCTTCTGGGCAAGATGCCCGGCGACCTTTGGCAAAAATTCGCGAATCTGCGGGCCTATTTGGGCTTCATGTGGGCGCATCCGGGGAAAAAGCTTCTTTTCATGGGCGGGGAGTTCGCGCAGCAACGGGAATGGGACCACGATCACTCGCTCGAGTGGCACCTGCTCGACGACCGAATGCACGCGGGGGTCCAAAGGCTCGTGCGCGACCTCAATCGCATTTACCGCCAGGAACCCGCCCTGCACCGGCTCGATGCCTCGCGCGATGGATTTGAGTGGATCGATGCGACCGATTCCCAGCAAAGCGTCGTCACCTTCCTGCGCAAAGGCCGACCCGCCGATCCGCTGGTGCTGGTCGCGGTCAACTTCACACCCGTACCCCGCCGCGGATACCGGGTCGGCGCCCCGTGCGGCGGTCAGTGGGCCGAACGGATCAACACCGACGCCTCGGAATACGGCGGCAGCGGCATGGGCAATGCCGGACTCGCCCAGTCAGAGCCCATACCCCGGCATGGCCGCCCTTGCTCCCTGTCGCTCGTCCTTCCGCCGCTCGCAACCGTGATTTTCGTTCATCAGGGGGAAGGTCGCGGCCCGGCGGGTTGAGGGTTAGGATGGGATGGTCGGGGCGCCGACTCACGACCGGTCCCGCTCGGGCCGGCCCAGCAAAAATCGCGCCGGGCCGGGAACCGTAGTGCGCCGGACGTTACAATGAGGCCTTCGGGTATCGCGAATCAAAATGAAGGTAGCCTGGCTCAGAGGCAAAACCGAAATGGCGGCCCAGAGCCCAAGGCGTTCTCGTACACACGCCACGATTTCTTTCACCCCGTAGTTCCTCTGCGGCACTTCGTGCCCAATTTCATGAAAACGATAAAGGGTCGAAAAAATGCGGCTCAAGCTCGTCCTGCGAGCGCGAGCCGAAAATGGTCGGCAATGGTCAGTCGGACGAGCGATGCGATGGATCTGAAACCGGGCATCTTCAAGAGCGACAACCCGAAAAGCATTGCACGTTCCGTCAAGAACTCCGCGACGAAATCGGGGCGTCGGAAGGCGAGCCCCTACCGGTCGGCCGTATCGATGATCAGCTTCTATGAAAACCGCGGCGGAAAGAATCTGTCCTCGCGCAAGCAAGCGACGTTGCAGCGGGCAAAGGCCGAATTGAAGCGGGAATTTGGACGGTAGTTGCGGCCCCCCGGGTAAGAACCGGGACGGGCTCCGATAGGAATCTTGGGAACCGCCTGCGGCGGTCCACTACAAAGCGGGCGCTATGACCAATCCCGTCAAAAACCCATCTCATGAGGCGATTGCCGCTCGCGCAAAGGAGATCTGGTCCGCCGAAGGCAAACCGGAGGGCCAAGAGCTCGCTCATTGGTATCGCGCCGAAAATGAACTTCGCCATGGCGATCACTCGGAAGCCGATGCTGGAGCAGAAGGCGGCTCAGGGAAATCCTCAGCGCACACCGGAGAGGAGCGCACCACTCCGAGGGAACCGCCGCAAGGCGTGGAATCTCCATCCCGGCCCTCTAAACCGGCCTTCCCCCGGTCACCCGACGCAGCGAAGGAGGTCAAATCTGTCCGGGGAGGCTAGGGAATGTTTGCAAACATTCCCTAATCGCGGGTGGCGCTTCGCATGTCCGTCTCCATTCGAACGCGCCGTCGGGGATCGGTCTTGCCGCGCCGAGTGCCGGCCCAGCACCAACGCCGACAGCTCGGCAAACCGGCGCCTTCGGTCTTCTCTGCTCGGCGCTTCGCGCGATCTTTGGCCGTTTTCATTTAATGTCCGGGTTAACCGGCCTGGGTGTTTATGAGCATCGGCTCGGCGACCCGCCCACCGAGCGGGAATGGCAGCACTGGCTCGTGCGCTCGGACGAAATCATTGCCATGCGGGAACCGCCGAATCCAGCCGGTTACTATGCCGCGTTCAGCCGCGTCTCGAACCTCAAGAATCATCAGAATCATGGATACCATTGAATCCCTCAAAGACCTGCTCATCGACGAACTCAAGGATCTCTACAGCGCTGAACAACAACTGGTCAAAGCGCTCCCAAAGATGGCCAAGGCCGCCTCGAATCAGAATCTCAAGGATGGCTTCACCGAGCATTTGGAGCAGACCAAGGGTCATGTCCAGCGCCTCGAGGAGGCTTTCGGCTCTTTGGGCGAAAAAGCTCGGACGAAGACATGCAAGGCAATGCAAGGCCTGATCGAAGAGGGTTCGGAAGCCATCGGTCTGTCGGCCCCCGACGCCATTCGCGATGCCTGCTTGATCGGCGCGGCCCAACGCGTGGAACACTACGAGATCGCGGCCTATGGTACGGCGCGAGCTTTCGCCACCCAGGTCGGCGAGGAGGAAGTTGCCCGCCTCCTGGGGGAAACGCTCCGTGAGGAAGCCGAAACCGATAAGAAACTCACCACCCTTGCCGGCTCGGTTAACCAGGAAGCGAACTCGGGCGGGGATGGGACTTCTGGTGAAGTCCCGGCCTCCGCGAGCGGCAAAGGTTCTTCGCGCAATTGATCTCATGGATCCCCTCCCGCCCACGACCCAGCCCAGCCGTCGCCATTTCGTGAGCGGCATTGCCGCAACCGTCCTGGCCAGCGTCGCAGGCGCGGCCAAGGCGCAATCGGCCGAGCGTGCCTCCAACAGCGGCCTGGCCGGCGCCCCCGCGTCACGCTAAGCCCCTCCCGGTTTTGTCCCAACTGAGCAATCTCCGAACGGGCCACTAGACGGAAGCCTCGCGCGAATTTATAGAACCTCCCCACGGGAACCCGGATACGCGCGAGTGTACAATGGGCCCGAATCGGCGGCGCAAACTTAAATACAGCAAAGCC
>CAZWMF010000295.1:3431-5398 GCA_964634535.1 uncultured Opitutaceae bacterium
CGAGACCTCTTGATCGACGAGCTCAACGAACTTTATAGTGCGGAACAGCAATTGGTCGAAGCGCTTCCCCAAATGTCAATGGCCGCCACGAACGATGACCTGAAGGGCGGTTTCGATTCCCATCTAGAGGAGACCCGTGGCCACGTTGCGCGACTGGAGAAGGCCTTTGCCAAGCTCGGCGTTCCGGCGGTCGCCAAGAGCGGCAAGGCCATGCAAGGCTTGGTGGCGCAGAGTGCGGACGGGGTTGACCTAAATGCGCCGGAGAGCCTTCGCGATGCCCGCTTGATTGGCGCCGCGCAGCGAATCGAACATTACGAGATCGCCGCTTACGGAACCGCCCGCGCCTTCGCCAATACAATCGGAGAGAAGGGAGTAGCCGAACTATTGCAGGAGACCCTCGAGGAGGAGGCGGCGACGGACACGAAGCTGACCGCCGTTGCGGAAAGGGTGAACCAGGACGCAAATAATATCGTCGAGGCAGCGGAGGCCGATTCCCCACATTGATGGCCAGCGATTGGCCCAACCGAATCGCGTTCGGAGAACTGGCTCCGACCGAAGCTTGTCGCTCAGATCAAGTTCGCCGAACGGACACAGGATGGGCTTCTTCGTCGGCCGGTCTTCCGTGGGCTGCGTCGCGACAAGGTGGCCAGCCAGGTTCAGTGCGGTGCCGCGGCGGCCTCGGTCGGATAGAATTCCGCCGGATTTCCGTCCGTTCTGTTTCCCGGCCGTAAACCGAGCGGTTTCGATTGCATTGGCGTACGACCAGTCGGCGCCCGCGAGGCGCGCGACCTGTCTTCGGCGGCCGCGACCGCCGAGCCGGCAGTAGGGTTTCTCCCCGTCGCGCGGCCACCGGGCCCGCCTTGCGTTTCTCGGTCGGCGGTGCTTGGGTGTCACTTGTCATTTGTATAGGTTTCGCCAGCGCCGCCGGCGTCTCTTCGCCGGCGGCCTTCGCGGGTGTGAATCGGAACTATTGGGCCGCGCGAGAAGGCATCGGGTCGGGTTACACCCCATTGGAAACTGCCGGACTTTCGTCTAAGTTTCCTCAGCAATAATCCACGAGGCTAGGCCCGATCGATCCGATTCGGGCGGAAACCCCGAACATGGCGGCGCGTCCGCGGCAAATCACAACCAACAGGGAAGGCCCAAAATCATGAAATCAAGCACGCACGATAAGGCAGAAGGCACCGCCAAAGATATCGCGGGCAAGGTCAAGGAAGCCGCCGGTGAGGTGGCAGGGAATGATCGACTGAAGCTCGCGGGCAAAGTGGAACAGGCGGAAGGCCGGACCCAGAAGAAGATCGGGGAAATCAAGAAGGTACTCGGAGCGTAATCCTGATCCATTGCATGAGATCATCACTCAAGGTTTGGAAGCCGAGGATTCTGCCGATGCAATGTCCTGCAAATCTTTAGAAAAGGGGCGTCCTCGAATTCCCTTTTCAATCTCGCTAGCCATTTCTGCGGGAGTCTTGCGGCGGGTAAATCCCCATCGGAGTAGCCAGCGGCACTAAGTCATATATTCGCCATGAATCTATTAATTGTCTTCATTATACTTCTCCTCCTCTTCGGCGGCGGCGGCTTTTATTTCGGCGGGCCCGCTATCGGGGGAAGCGGCGTCGGTTTGATACTATTGATATGCCTTATCGTCTTTCTGATGGGCGGATTTCGCCGAAAAGGCTGATCGGCTGGTAAATGACCTGCCACTCTCAGTTGGCCGCGTTGCCGCCAACCGGCCAAATTGCGGGTTTTCCGAATGAGGCGAGCTGGGCGAACGCCTCTTACAGGGTGGGCCATGTAGAGTCTTGTGTAGACCTGGTCCGCCCAATGGATGAATTGCCGGGGTGTCCGTCAATCACTCAATAGGGCCTCAAACGGGACCCAGTGGCCAAAATAGTCGGATCGCCCGATTTCCAGGCTGTCCTAACTACCAGATCCTGGACCTAGGCTAACGGCCAAATGGGGTAACACTC
>CAZWMF010000296.1:0-5395 GCA_964634535.1 uncultured Opitutaceae bacterium
CGGGCAATTTCCGCACGGAATTGGCGAAGAAGTGCCCGAGATAGGCGCTCAGCCCTTCCGACTCGAGGTCGGAGCGCTCGGCCGCGCCCAGCGGCAACGCCACGATATTGACGTAGGTGAAGAGATCCCGGAAGGCCACGAGCTTGGACGTGTCCCGGACGCTGCCATTCAGCCCGGGAACGATCGGCAGCGGAACCCGAAATGCTCCGGTGGCGAAGGTATAGGTGGCGCCATCGATACGCCCGAGGAGGGTCGGGCCGGACGTCGGGGCGTCCTGGGCCCCGGCGGCGGCGGCGGCAACGAGAAAGGCGATGGCGGGAAAGCAGGGACGGAGCATCGGAAGGGTCGTCGTCAGCTAAACGGGCGGGGGAGCGGGTTTCAAGCGTGTGGAATCAGTTTGATCCAAAACGGCACGGGGATGGCCTCGGGCCGGGTTTGGGCTGAGAGTCCGGCGGCGCGCAACTGTTCCAACCATTCGGCGCCGTCGCCGGGCAGGCGGCCGCGCACTAGCGCCCCGATTTGCTTGCGCCGTTGCTGGAAGCAAGCGCGGACCAGGGCCTTCGTCTCGGCGGGAAATCGCACGGGGTCGGGCCGTCGCCTTATTGCAAACAGGACGGACTCGATCTCCGGTCGTGGGTGGAAGCAGGCCGGCGCGACGGCGTGGCCGCGGCCGATCTCGTAGGCGGCCTGGAGAAAGATCGAAATCGCCCCAAACGCCTTGCTCCCCGGAGCGGCCGCGTAGCGTTGGGCCGCCTCGCGCTGCAGCATGAGGACCATGCGCTCGGGCCGGGGTCCGGACAGGACGGCGTCGAGCCAGGGCGTGGCGATGGCGTAGGGCAGGTTGGCGACGATTTTGAACGGGCCGTCCTCGCCGGCGGGGTGGCCCGCCAGGGGGCATTCGACCGCATCGGCGCCGAGGAGGTGGATGCGGGCGCCAAACCGTTGCGGGAGGTTTGCCTGGAGGTGGGCCAGGAGCGCCGGGTCCTTCTCGACCGCCCAGGTTTCGGCCCCGGCTTCCAGCAAGGCGGCCGTGAGCGTGCCCAACCCGGGGCCGATTTCGACCACGGAATCGCCGGGTCGCACCTCGGCCAGGTCGATCGATTTGCGGACGATATTGCCGTCGACCAGGAAATTCTGCCCCAGGGCATGCCGCGGCCGGTGCTGCAGGGCGTCCAGCAGGTCGCGGGTCTGCGTCGGCGAAAGCGGCATGTGGGCTATACGCCGCGAAACTCGCCGACCAGGCGGCCGGCGTCGGCCGCCCGCATCAGCGCTTCGCCCACGAGAATGGCGCGGGCCCCGGCGCGGTGCGCGCGGGCCGCATCCGCTCCGGTAAAGATCCCGCTCTCGCTGACCGCGATCCGATCCGGCGGGATCAAGGGGATCAGCCGTTCGCTCAGCGCCAGGTCGGTGCGGAAGGCGGCCAGGTCGCGGTTGTTGACGCCGATGAGGCCCGCCCCGTGGCGCAGCGCCCGCTCGAGCTCGGCCTCGTGGTGGATTTCGAACAGGGCGTCGAGGCCGGCGGCCCGCGCGGCCCCGAACAGCACCCGGATTTCCTCGTCCGACAGGGCCCTCACAATGATCAGGATCGCCGAGGCGCCGGCTTCGCGCGCCTCCCGCACCTGGGCGGGATGGACGAAGAAGTCCTTCCGCAGGCACGGTGGCGCCGGCGGCGCGGCCCGGAGCAGCGCCACCGCCGCGCGAAGGTCGGCCAATTCCCCGCCAAAATAATGCTGGTCGGTGAGGATGGACAGGGCATCGACGCCCGCCAGGCGGTAGGCGCCCGCCTGGTCGCTGGCCGAGGCGCCGGGGCGGATGTCGCCGGCCGACGGGGACCGCCGTTTGATCTCGCCGATCACGGCGAGCCGGCCATCCGGCCGCCGAAGGGCGGCCGCGAAACTGGGGGGGCGGGGGAGCGCCGCGTCGAGGCGGGCGAGGTCGGCTTCGGACGCGGATACCGCCGCGGCCAGGTCGGCGATTTCCCGCCTTTTCCAGGCCATGATCTCGGAGAGCTTGTCGGACACGCAGGCTTCCTTAACGGTTGGGGGCATGAGCGCAATCGATGAATTATGCCAGACCATGAACCGGCTCCGTTCCAAGAACGGCTGCCCCTGGGACCAGGAGCAGACCCACCAAAGCCTGGCCCGCTGCCTGATCGACGAATGCAGTGAACTTCTGGAGACGATCGACCAGCTCGACATGGATCACATGCGCGAGGAATTGGGGGATATCCTCATCCAGGTCGTGTTCCATGCGCGCATCGCGGAGGAGGGCGGCTATTTCAATTTCGACGACGTGGCCCGGGAGATCAATGAGAAGCTGATCCGGCGGCATCCCCATGTGTTCGGCGAGCGCCGCCTCGACACGGCCGAGCAGGTCATCGTCGAGTGGGAGAAGATCAAGGCGGGCGAGCGGGCGGCTCGCGGGGCGCCGCCGCCGACCGGCGTGTTCAAGGACCTGCCGCCCCGGTTGCCCGCATTGATGTACGCCGAGGCGATTTGGAAACAGATCGAGAAAAAGGGCCTCCCGGCCGACGGGGCGGTCGATCGGGCCGAGGTGGTGGCGCTCGCCCGGGAATTGACCGAGCGGGATTTGGGCCGCCGGCTCTTTGTCCTGGCGGCGGCCGCGCGCGAGCGCGGCCTGGATCCCGAGGGGGCCCTGCGCCGGCGCTCGGACGACGTGCGGGCGAGCGTGGAGGCCAAGCTGGCCAGCATCCAGCGCAAGACCGGCGAAGATGGCGCCTTGCCTCCGAGCCAAAACGGCTGAAGCCGACCGGTCGGGCTCAGAGGGGCCGGCACACCCGGATTTGCTTTGAACGGCGGGCGGGCCGGCCCTCATGCTGCGCCCATGCCCGAGGACCGGTCACCTGCCGCCGCCGCGGTTCCTCCCGGCGTCCTGACCGACTGGTGGGAACCGTTTGCGGCCCATCTGGCGCTGGAACGCCGCTGCTCGCCCTACACGGTGCGCAACTACCGGCAGGCTTTCGTCGATCTGCATCGCTGGATGGCCAGCCTGGACCGCGGGCCGGCCGGGCTGGCCGAACTTTCGCCGCGCGTGGCGCGCGACTTCGTCATCGAGGCGCAGCGGCGCATGGATCGGCGCACGTTGCACAATCGAATCTCCGGCCTGTGCACGCTCTGGCGCTTCTGGCAGCGGCGGGGCCGGTTGGCGCGCAACCCTTTCGCTGGAGCGGCTTTGCCCAAGCTGGAAAAGCGCCTGCCCAAGTTTTTGACCGAGGAGCAGGTCCGGCGGCTGCTCGATGGTCCGTCCCGGCGGGCGAGCGCCGGCGAGGCGGACGGTTTCACCGCCGCCCGCGACCGGCTCGTTCTGGAATTGCTCTACGGCGGGGGCCTGCGGGCCAGCGAAGCAGTGGGATTGAACTATGGGGCGGTCGATTTGACCGACGGCGCCGCCCGGGTGCTCGGAAAGGGGCGCAAACCCCGGGTCTGCCCCTTGGGCCGGGCGGCGCTGGCGGCCCTCCGGGACTTTCGCGAGCGGTGGGCCGCGCGGGCGGGGCCGGCTGACCCGATACTGGTTGCCCGGCCCGGGCCGCCGCGGCGCCTGAGCGTGCGCACGCTGCAGCGCATCGTGAAGACCTACCTCGCGCTCGCCGGATTGCCGCTCGACCTCTCGCCGCACAAGATCCGCCACGCCTACGCCACCCATCTGCTCAACGCGGGGGCGGATCTGCGCCTGGTCCAAGAGCTCCTTGGCCATGCCCAGTTGACGTCCACCCAGATCTACACCCACCTGAGCGCCGCCCGCCTGCAGGATATCTATGCGCGCGCCCACCCTAGGGCGTGATCTGTTCGATGGTGACCGCCAGGGGCCGGCCGGGAAAGCAGTCGGCTTTGAGCATGACAAAGCGGTCGCGGTAACGGTCGAAAATTGGCCAGAGCGCCGTCCGATCGGTGTCGGGAATGGGCAGTTGGTCGATCGCCTTCCGGGAAAAGAAACCAAACTGGCCTTCCGCCATGTCCGCCGGCAGGTTCCGCAGGCGGCGTTTGCTCAGGAAGAGGAAGAGCAGCCAATGCGACTGGCCCTCGTAACCCTTTTCGGCGATCGCCGCGAACAGATGCAGGTCAGATGGCGCCAGGACCACCCCGGTTTCCTCGCGGGCCTCGCGCACCGCGCACTCAAAGGGCGATTCGCCCAATGCCAGCTCGAGCTTGCCGCCGATCGGGCTCCAAACCCCGCGATTCGGCGGCTTGGCTCGCAGCAACAGGAGCTGTTCGCCCGCCTCATTCTGGAAAAACACCAGGACGGCGATCTTGTAGGGCAGGGCGGGGGCGTCGGCGGGACTTGCCATAATGGGACGAATGAGCGGACACGATGCACCGAAACCGCCTCCCCTGGAAAGCCTGTTCCCGTCCGGCCGGGCCCGGGGCGCCGCGGGGGAGGCGGCCGCGGCGGATTACTTGGAGCAGGTGCGCCGGTACGTCATCGTCGAGCGGAATTGGAAGAATCCCGACGACCGGCGGGAGGAAATCGACCTGGTGGCCCGCGACGGCGCCATCGTGATCTTCGTCGAAGTCAAGACCCGGGCGGAGGGGGCCAAGGTTCCCGGCTATTACGCCGTGGACCAGGCCAAGCGCCGGATATTGCGGCGGGCCGCCCGCTGCTATCTGCGCGGCCTGCCGGTCAAGCCGCGGACGTTTCGCTTCGACGTGGTCGAAGTCGGAGCGGGTGGCGACCCGGCCGGCATTCGTCACTTTCCCAACGTTCCGTTGTTCTTGCGTTACGAGCGCGGCTAGGGAAACGTTTCGGCTCCGCCCAGCCATGGCCGATTCCTCCCGTCATCCATTTTTGCAGGGACTGAGCAAACACCGCGGCGCCCCGCCGACCGTCGTCGTGATCTTCGGAGCGTCGGGCGATCTGACGCGGCGCAAGCTCATCCCGGCCGTCTACAATCTCAGCTACGACAATCTGCTGCCGGCCGACTTTTTCCTGGTGGGCTTTGGCCGGTCGGTCATTCCCGACGAGGAATTCCGCGGGCACGCCGCCGACGCCATCAAGGAGTTCTCGCGTCGCGAATTGAAACCGGACGTGTGGCGCCGGGTGGCGGACAACACGAGCTACGTGAGCGGCGGCTACGACGAGCGCGCGGCCTTCGACCGGCTGGCCGCCCACATCGCCGGCATCGAGAGCCGGCTCGGCCGGGACGTCCAGACGCTTTTTTATATTTCGACGCCGCCGTCGGTGTTCGGTCCGATCCTCGCGAATCTCGGGGCGAGCGGGCTCGCGGGCCGGCACCTGGGCCAGCCGCACCATTCGAAGGTCATCGTCGAAAAACCCTTCGGCCGCGACCTCGATTCGGCCCAGGCATTGAATCGCACGATCCGCACGGTGTTCGGCGAGGCGCAGGTCTACCGCATCGATCATTATCTCGGCAAGGAAA
>CAZWMF010000297.1:0-5386 GCA_964634535.1 uncultured Opitutaceae bacterium
CCCACGGCTCGAATCTCTATCGCCTGCGCGTCGTCCGCATCGTTCTTCCGCGCTACGTTATCAGCATCTCGAACACCCATCCGACCGCCAACGGCTATGTCTATTACAACGAGAGCGCGAGTCCGCTACTGACCTCCGCTGCTAACTCCGGGGTCACGGTCTCATCCGGCATCCTGGGCGGCCGGGTCGTGCGGATTTTCAAAGGGGCCTCCATTTCGACCGCCGTGCAGACCAGCCAGTTCACCTTGAGGGAAAACACCGACATCCTGATTCAGAATTCGCAATGAACGCGGCGCTCGCGCCACCGTCTGACTTCGGTGCCGGAGACTCGGGCGCGCCGACTCTTAGGGCCGGGGGACGGCCTTCACACCTCCGGCGGCAGCAAACCCTCGATCTCGTCCTTGCTCATGGCCGGCTTGGCGCCATGCCGAACGTGGAGCACATGGACGGCATCCTTCTGAACGGTGAAGATGACGCGGTAGCGACCATGCCTGCGTCCGTAAACGAGCTGGCGCAGTTCGTAGCGAAATTGCCCATCCTCCCGCGCTCGCGGATACCGCTCGGGGAAGTGGGCCAGCGAATAAATCTCCGCCTCGATGGAATTGAACCAGCGCTCCGCCGCCTCGGGCGACCTTTCCGCGATCCAGCCGGAAGCCTCATCAAGGTCGCGCACGGCCCGCGTCTCGATCAGGACATGGAACTTCATCGCTTCGCTCTAAATCCGTGCTTCTTCCGCAGGCGCGCAAAGACGGTCTCCGCCGGCTCCCCCGTGCCTCGCTCCATCGAAGCCAGGCCCTCGGCGATCCCCCTTTGCGTCTCCATCGTCTCGATTGTTTCCAGCATCGCCTGATAGGACTTCGCGTCCTGGACGACGACTTCGGCCTTGCCATTGAGGGTGAGGACGCTCGGGCGCTGGCTGCGTTTCAGGCGCAGCAAGTGGCGCTTGTGGTGGCGCAGGAAATCCGTGAGGGAATGAATGTTCTCGGGCAGAAGGGTGTTTGCAGGCATATGCTTAAAGTATGCTTAAAGTATGGGTAGGCCTGCCGCGGGGTCAAGCGGGATGCGGATCGGGCGTAAGCTTGGATTTCGGGGCCAAGGGCGGTCGATCTGCGGCAAAGGCTGGAGCTTTTTGAGCCGGAGGACAGGCAAATTTTGTTATTGAGTTATTCATTTAATAACTGAATAACTGTCTTACCCGGCAGCGCCGGGCAGGCAGCTGCGGCCTTCCGCAGCGGCCTGGAACCACCCCGCCGACCATGAAAACGCTTACCGTTCTAACCGTCGCCCTCGGTCTCGCCTCGGCCGTCTCCGCCCAGCCGACCCAGCAATGGTCCCAAGGGGACCCGAGCCCGCAGGCGCAACAGGCGATGGAGTGGCTCAATGCCGCCCGAAAGGACCCGGTGGGGACGCTCGACGCCATCCTGAGCGTGGCCGGCTCGGACTCGGTCATCGCAGGCTTCATGCTCGTGGAGAATCCAACGACCGCCGGCCAGCTTGAGGCTTCGATTGAGGCCGATTACCAGGTCGCACAGGCGAACAGCGCCCAGTTTCCGTCCTCGGAGGCGATTAGCAACGCGCCCCTGGCCTTTTACCCGCTTTTCCAGCAGCAGGCGGCCGCCTGGGCCGCGAAGGCGAGTCCGCCGGCCACCGATTTCCCGCCCCTGCGGCCTCCGCCGACGTACATCTATCCAGTTCCCTTCTTCGGCGACAGCCTTCTGAGCGGCCCAGGCAATGTCCTAACCGGTCCGAATGCGACCGGGGGGACGGCGGTATTCGGGCCTTACGGGGCCAATTACGCGGAAGTGTCGCAGGCCAATCTTTACGGCTCCTACATCACGCCCCGCGAATGGATGTTGAGCCAGTTGACGGACTCCCTCGCATTCTGGAGCCCGCCGCCGAGCTTCCTCGTGCAGGGCGACTCCATTCCTGGTTTCGCCCTTGGGCACACGCGGATGGCGGGAATAGACGTGTCGGCGGGCCAAACCGGCAACCAAATCCTGACGCTTTTCCAGGGCAGCAGCGAATTTTTCACGCAGAGCGATCTTCCCTTCGGCACGACCGGCACCGTTTTCATCACCGGAGTCGCGTACCAGGACGCCAACTCCAACGGCTCCTATGATCCCGGCGAAGGGATCGCGGGCGTGACGATCACGCCGGATCATGGCAATTGGTTCGCGGTCACCGCCTCGGCGGGCGGCTACGCGATTCCGGTTCAGGCAAATTCCGGGACGTACACGCTGACGGCGACGGGAGGCCCCTTTAACGGGGCCACGGCCACGGTCACAGTGGGGAGCGATAGCGTGAAGGCCGATTGGGTCCTGCCGGCGGCGGCTACCGTGCTGCCGCCGCAGACGACGGTGCCGGAGTCGGACGGCACGACCCAATTGGTCGGCCTCTCCACGCGCGGCCTCGTGCAGGCGGGTGAGAATGTTCTCATCGGCGGCTTTGTGATCGCGGGACCGCCGGGCGCACAGAAGGAGGTGCTGATCCGCGGCGTCGGACCGTCGCTCCAAACGGCGGGGTTTCCCGCGAGCGAATGCATCCCGGCGACTCAGATCCAGGTTTACAGCGGCCAGACCGTGATTGCGTCCAACAATGGCTGGACATCGAGCCCGGACGGAGGCGCCGCCGCCGCCGCGGCTGCGGCGCAGGTGGGGGATTTCCCGCTCCTTAATTGGGCCGGAGGCGGAGGCGACAGCGCCCTTGTCACGACTCTCGCGCCCGGCGCCTACACGGTCATCGTTTCGCCCGCTCCCGGCACGGCGCCCGCGTTCCAAACCGGCTACGTCGGGCTCGTTGAAATCTACGATGTCACGCCCGCCGACGGGAGCCGCTTCGCCAATATTTCGACGCGCGGCCTGGTCGGACCGGGCGACAGCCAGATGATCGTCGGCTGCACCGTGGCCGGCAGCGGCCACAAGCGCCTCCTGATCCGGGGTGTCGGGCCGGGGCTCGCGCAGTTCGGCCTGACCCAAACGCTGGCCAATCCCACCCTCACGCTCTACAACGCGCAGAGCAGTCCGATTGCAACGAACGACGACTGGAGCGATTCGCCGCAGACGGCCCAAATTCGCGCCCTCGCCGCCGCGAGCGGCGCATTCGATCTGGCCGAGGGGAGCGTCGATTCCTCGCTTCTCACCCTCGCCGCGCCCGGCAACTACACGGCCGTCGTCGGGGCCAAGCCGGGGACGACGCTTACCGGGGTGGCGCTCGTCGAACTGTACGAGACCCCATAGCCGACAACCCTTCCGCCGCGCGCCGTGACGCCGCTTCGATCAATCGTGGTCCGCTCCATCCAAATCGCCTTCTGCGCCTTTTTCGGCATGGCGGGTTCGCGGGCGCTGGCGGGTGATCCCGGACCCACGCAATCCACGTCGCCCGACGGAAATCAGTATCACAGCCCCATACCGATAAACGACCCGTTTCCCGACGCGTACTATGGCGCGGACCACGGCGGCAGTTCGCTCAGCATCGTGTACCCCTATGTGAGCCAATTCGGCTACACCGACCATTCACGGGGGTACTTTCTTTACCAGGTGGCTCCGTTCACGCCGCGCAATTCCGAAGGCGTGTTTGGGATGGACGTGTGGCTGGAGCAGCAGGACGGCTCGGGAAACTGGAATGCGGTCGCGGGACAATACCAACCCGTCAACACGCCGAATCCGGGACCGTCCCCAAGCTACTCTTTCGCATGGTACTACAGTGGCACCCAGTTTCCGCCGAACACCAATTTTCGCGTCTTCGTTTACGTCTATATCTATAACCAGGGCGGGGGCACCCAGGGAGATTTTCCCATCTATAGCAACACCGCTGCCGTCAATACCGGCGCGGCCAATGACGCGCCCCGGATCAACTGGGCAAGTTCGTCCGGGACCGTGAATCCGTCCCAGGTGCAAGCCGGCCAGACCTACACGATTTCGGCGAACGGCCAGGATGACAACGGGAACCTGGTCGCGGTCAGCATCAACAAGAACGGCCAGCCCTTCGCCTATGCCGGCGGCGGCAACGGTTATTCGGGAAATTCTCAGAATCCGACGAGCGATCCGGTCGGCACCGTCACTTACACCGCGTGGGCCAGCGATTCCTATGGCGCACAGTCCCCAACGGTCTCATGGACCGTGCAGGTCGTTGGCAAATCCAACCAGGCTTCGGTCAGTTCAAGCAATGCGAGCTTTTCGTACTATTCCCAAAACTTCACGCCGGCATACAACGGCGGCTCGGGGTCGGGCGCGTGGCAATTCTGCGTGGCGGGCTACACCAATTGGGATGGGGGAGGTTCAAGCTACGCCGGCACCAACCTCGGCCCCAGTCCGGGAAGTTCGCCGGGGGCGGTCTGGGTTTCGAGTTGGACGCCGCCTGCGCCGGGCACCTACCAATTCTACGTCGCCCGAGACGGGGATGCGAATTACAACGCGTCCGGCGTCGCCGGCCCCTATACGCTCACCGTCACGCCGGCTTCCCCGGTCGGATCGTTCGACGGCGTAACCCCAACGTCGGTCACGCAAGGCCAGACGATCAGCGGCAGCGGCTGGGCCGCCGACGCGCAGATGGGGGCGCCGCTGTCTTCTGTGCAGATCCTGGTCGATGGCGGTGGGAATGGATCATTCTACGCCTCCCTCGGCGGCTCGCGCCCCGACGTGCAGTCGGCCAACCTGAGCTGGGGCCATTGGTCGCCGGACAACCTGACGAATTCCGGGTGGTCGTTCAGCTTCTCTACCGGCGGGCTGAGCCAGGGGTCCCACACCTTCACGGCCGTCGCGCGCGACAACAGCTACAATGTCTCCGCCACGATCGGCTCGCAGTCCTTCACCGTCACGACGCCGATAGGCCAGTCAGTCACGATTTCCCCGACCTCGCAGACGATCTACGCCGGAAGCTCCATCTCCTTCACCGCCGCGGGCGGGGCCAATGGCTACGTCTGGGGCGGCTCCGCCAGCGGCGGCGGCGGGTCACAAACGGTCACCTTCCCATCGCCGGGGTCATACGCGGTGACGGTGTATTCGCCGGCAGGCAACGGCTACGCGCAGAGCAATACGGCCACGGCCAGCATTTCTGTCCTGCCCGACCCGCAATCGGTCGGAATTTCGCCCACGTCCCAGACGATAGCTGCGACCGGGAGCATATCCTTCAGCGCAAGCGGGGGACAGAATGGCTACGTCTGGGGCGGGGCCGCCAGCGGCGGAGGCAACCCGAAAACGGTGACGTTTCCGACTGTGGGGACCTACAATGTGACTGTCTACTCGCCAGCGGGTGGAATTTACGCCCAGAGCAACACGGCGGGCGCCACGATCACGGTAACGCCGAATGGGCAAAATGTGACGCTCTCGCCAACCGGCACAAATATCTACGCCGGAGCAAGCGTCACCTTCACCGCTGCCGGCGGGGT
>CAZWMF010000298.1:0-5377 GCA_964634535.1 uncultured Opitutaceae bacterium
ACGCCGTAGTCGTTGGCGACGTACAAATCGGGCCAGCCATCGTTGTCGAAATCCCACCAGGTGGCGGAGTGGCTCTGGGATTCGCCGCTGATGCCCGCGCGGTCGGTCACGTTGGTGAAGGTGCCGTCGGGATTGTGATGGAACAGATAGCCGCGCTGGCCGTTGGGATGCTTGACGCTGTCCAGCAGGTTCGTGGCGATGTAGACATCCAGCCGCCCGTCGCGGTCGTAGTCGGAGAAGGCCGCCATCACGCTCGCGTCGTTCACGTCGAGGCCGTAGGCGTGGGCCATCTCCTTGAAGGTGCCGTCGCCCTGGTTGATGTAGAGCAGGTTGGGGGCTCCGAAGCGGCACACATAGATGTCCAGCCGCCCGTCGTTGTTGAGGTCGACAAAGGTGGCGCCTTGCTTCCAGACGCGGGCCTCGGCGCCGGTCTGGAGCAGGCCGGCCTTTTCGGTCACATCCTCGAACTTGAAATTGCCCAGATTGCGGAAGAGCCGGCAGCTCTCGGTCTTGCTCACCACAAAAATGTCCGGCCGGCCGTCGCCATCGTAGTCGCCGATCGCGACTCCGGTGCCGAGGGACCCGTTCTCGTATTCCTGGTAGAGGTCGCCCCACATCCGCGGATCATCGTGGCGATTGGTAGTCCGCACGCCGGTGTCGTCGGGCGAAAGCTGGACAAACATGGTCGGTCCGCGCGCAAAGGGGTGGGGCGCGAGCGGCCGGGCCGCGATGCCGCCGGCCGGATCGGCCCCCCGGGCGGCCCAGCCCAGCACCCAGGCTCCGGCGAACAGGGCCCGCCGGGCGGCCTGCGCGCCGGCCGTTCCGATTCGGGACCGGGGGAGGGCTGCGGGTGCGGACATGGTCTGGCTGATGGGACGTGGCTCCCTCCGGGGAGTCAAGTCCCGGGGTCAAAACGGGATTGGCTTACCGCGGACTCTCCTGTGCGATGGGAGGCGTGACTCCGAAACCTGTTGCGCGCGCCGCCGCCCCGGCGGTCCCGATGGCGAAACGGCCGTCCTGGCTTTGGGTGCTCGTCCCGATCTGCGCGGTGGGGTTCCTGATCTGGATCGACGCCTTTCGCGCGCACCGCGTGATCTATGCGACGACCGCGGTGGGCGACACGGCGGTCCAGGCCGGCTGGCGGCCGAGCCTGATCGTGCCCGAGCATGCCAACGCGAGCTTCGAATGGCTCGACCAAACCCGCCAGATGTTCGCCCGCCGCGACTGGCGGGTACGCCACATCGACTATGAAAATGCGCCATTCGGCCATGCCGTTTACGCGGCCTCGCCCTACCGGTGGTGGCTGGGTCTGGTCGCGGCCTGCGATCACGGATTGACCGGCCGGCCGATCGGCGAATCGGTGGAGCGGGCGGCCCTGGTCGCCGATCCGCTCCTGCACTTTCTCCTATTGGCGGGAACGGTGATTTTTGTGGCCGCGCAGTTTGGCGTTCTTCCGGCCGTATTGGTGTCCCTGGCCCTGGCCACGCTGTTCCCATTTGCGGAGGGCTTCATACCCGGGGCCCCGGACGACCAGACCCTGGTGGGCTCGTGCGCCCTGTGGAGCCTGCTGCCGTTGATGGCTGGATTGAAGGCGCTCTACTCCGGTAGGATCGACGCGCGAACGCACGCGCGGCGTTGGTTTGCGATCGGCGGACTGGTCGGCGGGCTGGGCCTGTGGATTGGCGTGGCCGGCGAGGCCCCGATCCTGGTCGGAATCGGCCTGGGGGCGCTACTGGCCGCGTGGGCGGCGCGGGCGGGCGGGGTGGCCGGCGGAACGCCTCCGTGGCGGGCTTGGGGAATCGCCGGAGCCGTCGCCACCGTGGGCGGATACCTGGCCGAGTTTTTTCCCGGCTACCTCGCCTCCTGGCAATTGCGGGCTGTCCATCCGCTGTTTGCACTGGCCTGGTTGGGCGGGGGCGAGATCCTCGCGCGCGCCTCCGCGCAAATCCAGGGACCGAAGACCCGCTGGAGCCTGGGCGGCGTCGGCCTGGGCTTGATCGGCCTCGCCGCCGTCGCCGCGGTTCCCCTCGCGATGTGGCGGCGGCACGATCTGAGCTTCCTGTCGGTGGAGTTGGCCGGTTTGCGGCTAACTCGTCTGCCGGAAGGGGCGTCGGCGTTGAATCTGGCCCAATGGCTCGCCAAGGACGGCGTGACGATCGAGGTGTGCGCCACGCTCCTGCCGCTGCTCCTGCTCCCGCCCGGCCTCTGGCTCCTGCTGCGAAAGAATACGGATGCCGGACCGCGGGTCGCGGTCGCCTTGACGCTGGGGCCGGTGTTGGTGGCCTTGGGCTTCGCCTGCCGGCAGTTGCGGTGGTGGAATCAGGTCGACGCAGTCCTGTTCGCCCTGGTCATCGCGGTCACCGTGGCGCTGGTCGGCGGGTCCCAGCGCCGGCTGGCCCGCTGGCTCTGGTCGGAACTATTGATTCTGGTGCTGTTGCCCGGGGCGACCCAGACGGCGTTGCAGGCGATGGGCGAAATGCGGCGGGTGGTGAACGTGTCCGAGGTCTACGAATTGGTCGAGCGCGACCTCGCCCGCTGGCTCGCGGCCCATGCCGGACAGGAGGGCTCGGTCGTGCTGGCGCCCTACAACCAGACTTTCACGCTCTATTACTACGGGGGCCTGCGGGGCCTGGCCACGCTCGACTGGGAGAACCGCGACGGCTTGGAGGCGGCCGTGCGCATCACCAGCGCGTCCACGCCCGAGGAGGCGAAGGAACTGATCGACCGCCGGGCCGTCCGGTATTTGGTGATTCCGTCGTGGGATCCGTATCTCGACGTCTACGCGCGCATCGGGATGGGCCAATTGGAGGGAACGTTTCTCGAGCGCGTGCATTATTGGAGACTGCCGCCCTGGCTCCGGCCGGTGGCCTATCAGTTCCCGACCATCGCGGGTTTCGAGGGCCAGTCGGTGACCGTGCTCGAGGTGGTCGACGAACAGGATGAGCCGGTGCAGTTGAGCCGCGTCGCCGAGTATTTTATCGCGATGGGCCAGGTCGACCAGGCCGCATCCGTCGCCCGGGCGTTGCGGCGTTTCCCCGCCAACATGGGCGCGTGGGTGGCGCGGGCCCAGGTGGCCATCGCCCGCGAGGACGAGGAAGGTCGGGCCGGCGCCCTGCGCATCCTGGTTCCGCGCCTCAAGACGCCGGCGGTGCGGGCATTGCCCTGGGACCGCCGGGTCGCTCTCGCCGTGGTTTTGGCGCAGAGCAAGCGGATGGATTTGGCGGGCGAGGTGGTGCGCCGGTGCCTGGCCGAAGCCGACGCCACCCGGCTGCGGAGCCTGACGACCGGTTCGCTGTACAGCCTGCTGGCCGTGGGCCGCCGCTGCGATTGTGCGATCGCCGACCCCGGGGTACGCCAAGCCGCCCTGGATCTGCTGCCCGAGGACCTGCGCCGCCGCTTTGAACCGTGAGCGCGGCGGCGTTTTCGGTTGAACCGGAGGACCGGATCGCTTCGTTTGGTCAGGCAATGAACCCCTCGATTTCCCACGGCTTGGCCGTGGTGACGGTCGGCATGTGCTCCGCGGCATTCGCGCATGGCGCTTTCGACGTGCCGGCCAGCGACCCGGCGATCGTCTATGAAGGCCGTTGCGCGATCGACGCCGACGGAACGGTGCGCCTGGGCTTTCCCGGCGTGACCGCCCATTTGCGGTTTCGCGGCGACGCGCTCAGCCTGAAAGTCCGGGCGGGATTCGATCCATTGTATTTTGATGTCAGCGTCGACGGGGGACCGTACGTCCCCCTCCGGATCCACGGCGGCGACGGGGTCTATCCGTTGGTGACCGCGGGCGGCGGGACGGCGCACACGGTGACACTCGTGCGGCGCAATGAGAGCTGGCAGGGCGGGATCACGATCCAGGGTTTTGTGCTGGCCGCCGACGGCGCGATGTTGGCGCCGCCCCCGTTGCCGACCCGCAAGCTCATGTTCATCGGCGATTCGGTGACCTGCGGCGAACTCACCGCCTACCAGACCGGCCGCGATTTTCACGACCGGGAGAATGCCAACGCCCGGCTGTCGTACGGCATGGTCCTCGCGCATCGGCTGTTCGCGCAGTGCGAACTGGTGAGCTGCGGCGGCCAGGGGCTCATCCGGGATTGGCAGGGCAACCGCGCCGCCAACACCGCCCCGCGGTTTTACGAACTTGCCCTGCCCGACGATCCGGCCGCGCGGTGGGACCCGCGGCGCTACGTGCCCGACGCAATCGGAATTCAACTGGGCACCAACGATTTCAGCCAGGGGGTCCCGGACCAGAACGATTACGTGGATGCCTACGTCGCATTTGTGCACCGGATCCAGCGCGACGCGCCGCACGCGTTCATTTTTCTCATGGAGTCGCCCATGCTCGACGACGACGCGACGCGCGGACCGCGGCGCACGGTGCTGCGGTTTTACCTCGATCAGATCGTCGCCCGGATCGCCAGCCCGCAGGTGGTGGTGGCGCCTTTGCAGCATCGGCCCGGCGTGCCGGGCAACACCCATCCGACCGGCGCGGAACACGCGGCGATGGCGGACGAGCTCGCGCCGCTACTGCAGAAGGCCCTGGGCTGGACCGAGGCGGCGCCGTGATCCAAATCGCGGGTTGCGAATTGGATTGAATCGCCGTATTCGTGCTTCGGACGCAATGCCCCAACCCCTCGCCTATGATGCTTCGCCCTGTCCTTTCGTGTGTTTTGCCCGGACTTTTGATCGCCGTCTGCGCCGCCCGCGCGGATGCGCCGCCTAAGGTGGCCGTGAGCGACCCGGGCGAGGCGCGGGCGGAGCTGACCGCCCTGGCGAAGAGCGCCGAACAGGAAGTGCGCGGCAACATCCTGCCGTTCTGGCTTAAATATACCCGCAACGAAGCGAACGGCGGGTATTACGGGCTGATCGACAAGAATATGAAGGTCCATCCCGGTGCGGAGCGCGGCGCGCTTCTGACCAGCCGAATCCTCTGGACGTTTTCGAAGGCGTATCTGGTTTTTCATGATCCGCAGTATCTCGACATGGCGCGCTGGGCCTATCGGGACCAGACCGACCATTTCGTCGATCCCCAAGCGGGTGGCCTGTATTGGACGATCTCGGCGAAGGGCGAGCCTCAGGACGAGCAGAAGCTGGTCTATGGCCAGGCCTTCGGCATCTATGCCCTGGCGGAGTATTACGCCGCGACCGGCGATAAATCCGCCCTCGACCAGGCGATCGCCATTTATCGGTTGATCGAGGCGAACTCCCGCGACCGCCAAAACGGCGGCTATTACGATTCGCTCGATCGGAACTGGCAGCGGACGAAGAGCCACCTGCTCGGCGAGGGCGCCCCAAAATCCCAGAATTCCCACATTCATATTCTCGAGGCGTACACGAACCTCCTGAGGGTTTGGCCCGATCCGGGGCTCCGGGAAACCCA
>CAZWMF010000299.1:0-5370 GCA_964634535.1 uncultured Opitutaceae bacterium
CCCGCGCGGCCGCCTTGCGCTCGGTCGGCTGCGGCTCCGACATCGGCCAAACCAGATTTGCAAACTTTCCCTAGAACGTCGCGATGAACTCAAGGCGGCTCCGATACGCCGCACCGATCACCGCCGGAGCGAACCGGCTCTCGATCGTGGCGCGGGCGGCGGCGCCCAGGCGGCTGGCCAACGCCGGGTCGGCGACGAGCGCGCGCATGTGCGCGGCCGCGTGTTCGACATCCGGCTCGGCCCAGGTCGCTCCCCGGGTGTACGGGCCATAGCTGCGTTCGAGCGTGACCGGCCGGCAGGCGACCGGGCAGCCGTTGTCCGCGGTCACGTACTCCGCGGTCGCCGACCAATCGGTCGAAATCACCGGCCGGCCCAGGTACATGCATTCGGCGACCGCCAGACCGAAGCCTTCGGACCGGTGCAGCGAGACGAGGCTGTCGCAGGCCGCCTCAAGGGCATAGGTGTCGGCCCGGCTCAGAGTTTCGGTCAGGAGCACGACGCTCGGTATATCCCGAGCCGCCGATTGCAGCGCGGCCAGGTCCGCGGGATTTTGGGCGGCGTTGTGCACCTTGATCACCAGGGTCGCGCCCCGCCCGCCCAGGCCCGACGCGCGGAACGCCGCCAGGGCCCCTTGGGGATTCTTGCGCTCGTTGTAGGAATTCAGATCGAACAGGGTCAGAAATAGGAAGCCATTCGTCGGCAAGCCGAAGCGCTCGCGCAGCCCCGCCCGGTCGGTCTCGGGCCGGGCAAACGCGATACTGTGCGGCATGCACAGGACCGGTCGGGGGGACTTGGCCGCGATCGATCGGCGCACGAATTCGCTCGGGCACCAGACCTCGTCGTAGTAGTCGAAGCTCGACAGCCAGGCGTCGGGAAACTCCGGCAGCTCCCAGGCAAAATAGGCGATGTTGTATTTCCCCCGGCGAAAGTCGGGCCCGTGATGATGATCGATGTCGCGCGAGACCGGCGGATCAATATGGAAGACATTGACCCGGTGAGGATTGGCATCCTGAAGCCGCGCGCTGTAGGTCGCATCGCCCTGCGGGTTGCGGCAGAAGAGCTTGAACGGAACCACCGCCGTCGGCAGCCCCGCCGCGTCGGCCGCGCGCACCATGCAGCGGGCCGACTCGCCGACGCCCAAATCCGCGGCGAAATAGCCGACGATGTTCAGGCCCAATTGAACATGGCGGCGCGCAAAGTCCCGCGAAAGCGGGCCGTCCCGTTTGGCGAAATCGGCGATGGTTTCGCCGTCCGCGGTCGCCAGGGTGCGGAAGCGGATCTGCCGGTTCTTGTTCTGGAGCCGGAAGCGTTGGATCGATCGGAGGCCGCTGATCCGGCCGAGCCAGGCGAGGAAATTGGTCCAGCCCGTGCCGGTGAGGCGCAGACCGAATTCGATGCCTTCGGTTCCGACCGAACGGGGCAGATCCGCGCGCAGTTCCCAAGGGCCCGGCTCCCGCGGATTCAGTCGCCCCACGACTTGGCCATTGACCGTGAAAATCACGCCGGGCGCTCCGCGTTCCCGGCCCCGCGCCTCGGGGTGGGGTCGAAACTCCCCGGTCAGCACCACGCCGACGCAGCCATCGATCGGGGGCAGACGGAGATGGGCCGCCTCGCGGATCCAGACCGAGTCCGGTGCAAAATCATCGAATAGGATGCCAACGAAATCGGTGAAGCGCACGCCCGAGGTGATTGAAATGCGCCCTCAACGTCAATTTAACCGTGGGCGCCCGGCCTCCGGCACGGGTCCCAGCAGGTCGTTCCACCGGTCGAGTTCGACCGCGATCGCGGCCCGCATGCCCGCATCCGCTCCGGCGGGCAGACGGCGCAGCCCCAAGAAATACAGGGCGACCGCCCGCGCGAAGGCCGGATCCGGAAAGTCCCGCGGTTCGGGCAGGAAAGTCGCGATATGATGCCGGCACCAGTCGCGCCGCCCCAGCCGCACGAGCGTTTCCCGCCAACGCAGCGTGAGCAGGCGGGTGTTGGCCTCGTCGTGGGCCTTTCGGCCCGGAGTGGCGCTGATATGGTGCCGCACGACGCTGCGCAGCGCCACCGCATTGATCCGGCCGGCCTCGGTCGCCCGAAAACAGAGGTCCACATCCTCGCAGCCGTTGATGAACCGCTCGTCGAACCCTCCCAGGTGGTTCCAAAGCTCGTGCTCGACCAGCACGCACGCGCCCGTCACCGCGGGCACCGGGCGCACGGGCCCCCACAGTCGGTCCCACCAATACCCCCAACCGCGCCGGTGGGCGGGCTTGCCCTGATGGGTGATGGAGATCCCAAAATGGTCCACCCGGCCGGTCCGCAGATTGCGCTGCACATTGCCGATCAATCCGGCGCGCGGACCCAGTTGTTCGCGGGCCTCCAGCATCGGTTCGAGCCACCGCGGCCGGAGCACGAGATCGTTGTTGAGCAGGACGAGCAGGCTGCCCTGCGCGGCTTCCGCGCCGCGGTTGTTCGAGCGGGCATAGCCCTCGTTGGCGCCATTGCGCACCACCCGAAAGGGTTCGCCCAGACCGTCGAGCCAAGCGCCCGTCCCGTCCGTGCTGCCGTCGTCGACCAGCACGATTTCATGGGCGAGGCCGCGCGGGATGGTGGCCCGCAGGCTCTGCACCATCGTCTGCGTCAACGGCAGACCATTGAACAACGGAACGATGAAGCTGACGGTGGGCGCCACCGGAAGGGGATAGCCAGTGGGCCGATCAAGGCGCCGGCGTCTCGAGCAGGCCCTTCAGGTAGGCGCCGTACGACGATTTGCCGAGCTTGGCGAGATTGGCCTCCAGCCGGGCGCGATCGATCCAACCTTGGCGCCAGGCGATCTCCTCCAGGCAGGCGATCTTGAGACCCTGCCGGTGTTCGATGACCTGGACGAACTGGGCGGCGTCCATCAGCGAGTCCTGGGTGCCCGTGTCGAGCCAGGCCGTGCCGCGTCCGAGCAATTCGACGTGCAGGCGGCCGGCCTCGAGGTAGCGGCGGTTCAGGTCGGTTATTTCCAATTCGCCCCGGGCCGAAGGCTTGAGTCCGCGGGCCAGCGCCACCACCTCGGAATCGTAGAAATAGATTCCGGGCACGGCATAGTTGGATTTGGGCCGAGCCGGTTTTTCCTCGAGCGAGAGCACCCGGCCATCCGACCCAAATTCGACGACGCCGTAGGCCGTCGGATCGGCCACATGGTAGCCGAAGATGGTCGCGCCGCAGGCCCGGGCATCCGCCCGGGACAGCGAACCGACCAAATCGTGTCCGTAAAAGAGATTGTCGCCCAGAATCAGGACCGAGGGATGCTCGCCCACGAAGTCGGCGCCGATATGAAACGCCTGCGCCAAGCCCTCCGGCCGGGCCTGTTCGGCGTAGTGGAACGCGACACCCCAGTCGGAGCCGTCGCCCAGGAGGCGGCGGAAGAGCGGCAGGTCCTGGGGCGTGGAGATGATCAGGATGTCGCGAACCCCGGCGATCATGAGGATCGATAGGGGGTAGTAGATCATCGGTTTGTCGTAGACCGGCATGAGCTGCTTGCTCACGGCGACGGTCAGCGGAAACAGGCGGGTGCCGGACCCTCCGGCCAGAACGATGCCGCGGCGGGTGGACGGTGCGGCGGATGAGGAACTCATGCGGATTAGGCGACGCCGAGCCTCTCGCGGGCGTAGCGACGCTGGGTGATCTCATCGCACCAGGCGCGATGGGTCAAATACCAGTCGACTGTCCGGGCCATGCCCGATTCGAATGATTCGCGCGGGGCCCAGCCCAAGTCGCGCTGGATCCGCGTGCAGTCGATGGCATACCGCCGGTCGTGGCCCGGCCGATCGACCACGTGGGTGATCTGAGCGGCATAGGGCCGGCCATCGGGCCGCGGCGCCTTGGCGTCGAGGAGCGCGCAGATTCGGCGCACGACCTCCAGGTTGGGGCGCTCGTTCAAGCCTCCGATATTGTAGGTCGTTCCCGGCTGTCCCCGCTGCAGCACTTCCCAAATTCCGCTCGCATGGTCCTCCACGTAGAGCCAGTCGCGCACCTGGAGCCCGTCGCCGTATACGGGAAGGGGTTTTCCGTCCAGAGCGTTGAGGATGATCAGCGGAATCAGCTTCTCGGGAAAGTGGTAGGGTCCGTAGTTGTTGGAGCAGTTGGTCGTCAGGGTCGGCAGGCCGTAGGTGTGGTGATAGGCGCGGACCAAGTGATCGCTTCCGGCCTTCGAAGCGGCATAGGGACTGTTGGGCGCGAAGGGTCGCTCCTCGGTGAACGGCGATTCGCCCGGCTGGAGGCTGCCATAGACCTCGTCCGTGGACACGTGCAGGAAGCGGAACGCGCTTCTGGCCGGTCCGGCCAGGCCGGTCCAATGCCTCCGCGCGGCCTGGAGGAGCCGCAGCGTGCCGATGACATTTGTCTGAAGGAACGGCTCGGGGCTGTCGATCGAGCGGTCGACGTGGGATTCCGCGGCAAAGTTGATCACGGCCGCGATGCCGTGCTCGGCCATGATTCGGCCCACCAGCGCCTCGTCGCCAATGTCGCCCTGGACAAAGACATACCGGGGGTCGGCCGCCACGTCAGCCAGGTTCGCCGGATTGCCGGCGTAGGTGAGCTTGTCGAGGTTGACCAGGCGACCGCCGGCCGGATCGGCCAGCCGTTGCCGGACAAAATTGCTGCCGATGAATCCGCAGCCGCCCGTCACCAGCAAAGGTGCGCCACTCATGCTGACCGTTTCCAGTTCGCCAGCGCCCGATCCACGGCCTCGTGCACTTCGGTCAGATGGATGCCCACCCCGGCCAATTTGGCGCCGTCCATGACGCAATTGGAGCGCGGCGTGCGCGCCGCGTCGCGCATGAACTGCGCTTCGTCCGTGAAGAAATGAAACTCCTTGGGCCCCAGCCCGTGGCGGCGAATGAGCGCGGTGACCTCGCGGGTGGTCACCGATCCCGGGTTGGTGACATTGTAGGTGCCGAACGGCACCCGCTTTTCCCAGCAGGCGAAGGTGGCCGCCGCAAATTCATCGAGCTGCGAGATGGAGTTCGTTGCCTCGAGGAGCCGCGCGTAGCGCATGATCTTCGTGAGGTAGTTACGCGGATTGTCGACCTCGTCGAAGGGAATGCGCAGGCGCCATATGTAAACGCCGGGCTGACCAGCCAGCACCTCTTCGCCGAGCGCCTTTGTCCCGCTGTAGAACGAACAGGGCGGCGAACGGAACGAGAAATTGGGCGGATCGTCCTCCCGGAACCCGCCGCCGCCCGGCCGGGAGCCATTGTAAATGCAGCCCGACGAAACCTGGCCCCACGGTACGCCGGCCTCGGCGCAGGCCCGCGCGATCCGGCCGGGCAGGACGGCATTGCCAAACAGGCATTCGTCTTTGTGCAGTTCGCAGGCGTCGACGTTGGGTTTGCCCGTGTA
>CAZWMF010000300.1:0-5366 GCA_964634535.1 uncultured Opitutaceae bacterium
GATCCGAGCTGCGCGGCCAGCCGGATGCGCTGGGCTTCGCCGCCCGAGAGGGTATCGGTGGGCCGCTCGAGTGCCAGATAGCCCAGGCCGACGCGGTCGAGAAATTTCAGCCGCGCCTCGATCTGCGCCACCAGGTCGCCGGCGATCAGCCGGGTGCGCGCGTCGCTCGGCAGGCGGCGCAGCCGCGCCAGCACCTCGGATGCGGTGCCGCGCAACAGTTCCGGCAGGGTGACGGCCTCGTCGCCGCGCAGGTGCAACCGGACGGCGCGGGATATCCGGTTCAGGCGGGCGCCGCCGCAGTCCGGACAGGGCTGGCCTTCGTCCGCCACGGCCTCGGCGCGGTCGATGCCGAACTCGCGCAGTCGCGCGAGCGGATCGTCGTCTTCATCCGCCGGTTCCAGCATCCACGGGTAGATTCGGCCGTGGCCGCGGCAGGACGGACACCAGCCCCGCGGCGAGTTGAACGAGAAATGCTTGGGTTCGAGCTCGGGAAATGACTCGCCGGAGGCGGCGTCGGTGCGGGTGGTCGACAACCACGACAGCACCGTCCCGCGGGCGTCGACGAGGAAGCAGGAACCCTTGCCCAGGCGCAACGCCGTGGCGAGCACGAGGGCGGGCGGGTTCGGGCTGTCCGCCTTGAGATCGGCGACCACGACCTCGATGTCGTGCTCCCGATAGCGGTCCAATTTGCGGAAGGCCGCCACTGGCAAAACGCGTCCGTCGGCGCGCATCTGGGTGAAACCCTGCCGGCCGATCCAGTCGGCGATCGGCTGATGGTGGCCCTTGCGTCCGCGGATCAGCGGGGCGCACAGGTACAGATGCGCCGCTCGCCGGGCGTCCGGTCCGGCGAGAATGCGACCGAGGAGGCGCCGCAGGGCCGGCGGCGACAAGGGGGCCACCGCCCGCCCGCTGTCTGGATGATGCTGCACGCCTTGCCGGGCGTAGAGCAGCCGCAGGTATTGAGCCACCTCGGTGATCGTGGCGACCGTGGACTTGCGCGAACCGCGCGTCACCCGCTGTTCGATCGCCACCGTCGGCGGGATCCCCGTCAGCCGATCGATATCCGGGCGGGGCAATTGTTCAACAAACTGGCGGGCATAGGGCGACATCGACTCCATAAACCGCCGCTGGCCCTCGGCGAAGATGATATCGAAGGCCAGGGTGGATTTGCCCGAGCCGGATACGCCGGTCACCACGTTGAGCTGGTGGTGGGGGATCTCCACGGCGAGGTTTTGGAGGTTGTTTTCCCGGGCCCCGGTGAGGCGAAGCACCCGCCGCACGTCGGCCGTCCGGCTGATGCCGGCTGTTTCCGCTGCGCCCGCCGCCGGTCCGCCGATTGCGCCGTCGCGCGCGGGCCCGCTCGCCCCGGGCGCGATGCGCCGGTTCGCTGCGCGCCCGATTGCGGTTACGTCCGAAGCGCCGCGCAGCGCGGTCCGCAAATACGGGGACGTGGCGGAGACCGATCGGGCGATCGCTTCGGGCGGCCCCTCGGCGACGATCCGGCCGCCATCCGACCCGGCCTCGGGCCCGATCTCGATGATCCAGTCGGCGGACTTGAGCACATCGGCGTTGTGTTCGATTACGACGACGCTGTGGCCCCGGTCGACCAGCGCCTGCAGGACAGCGAGCAACCGCAGCACATCGTGGCGGTGGAGGCCCGTCGTGGGCTCGTCGAGCAGCAGCAAGGCGCCCGCCGGGGCGGTTTCCCCGGCGAATTCCCCCAGGTAGCGGACGAGCTTCAGCCGTTGGGATTCCCCGCCGCTCAGCGTATTCAGCGGCTGCCCGAGCTTCAGATAGTCCAACCCCACCGTGGCCAAGGCCGCGAGCGGCCCGGCGACGCGCGGGTGGGCGGCGAAGAGCGCGCGGGCCTCGCCCACGCTCGTGTCGAGCAGGTCGGCCACGGTACGTCCCTCCCGGGCGATGGCCAGCACCTCCGGCTTGAACCGGCGGCCCTCGCAGATCGGACATGGCACGAACACATCGGAAAGAAACTGCATCTCGACCCGCTCGCAGCCCAGGCCCTGGCAGTGTTCGCAGCGGCCATCGCCGCTATTGAAGGAAAAGCTGGACGCCGACAGGCCGGCGGCCTGCGCGTCCGGCGTCGCCGCGTACAGGTCCCGAATGGCCTCCCAGGCCCCCGCGTAAATCGCGGGATTGGATCGGGGCGTGCGGCCGATCGGCGACTGGTCGACCATCACGATGTCGCTGATCGACTCGGCGCCTTCGATGGCCGCAATCGCCGCCGGATCTTCGGCGAAATGATGGCGGGCCTGGCGCAGGCCCTGGTGGATGGCATGGTCGAGCAGCGTGGATTTGCCCGAACCGGAAACGCCGCTCAAACCGACCAGCCGCCGAAGCGGCACGCGCACCGTGACGTCCTGGAGGTTATGTTTGCGCACGCCCCGCAACACGAGCCAATCGGCGGCGGGGGAGTCCGTGCGATCGGCCGCCGCCACGGGCCGGCGTTGGGTCGGGACCGCGATCGACCGCCGGCCGGAGAGATAGTCGCCGGTCAGACAATCGGGCGCGCGCAGGAGCGCCGGAACGCTCCCCTGGAAAACCACCCGGCCGCCGCGCTCGCCCGGCTCCGGCCCGATTTCGATCACTTGGTCGGCCGCGCGAATCATCGCCTCGTCGTGTTCAACCACGATGACGGTATTGCCGGCGTCGGTAAGCGAACGAATGATGCCAATCAGCCGGTCGATGTCCCGCGGGTGCAGCCCCACGCTCGGTTCGTCCAGCACGAACAGCGTGTCGACGAGCGCGGTGCCGAGGCAGGAGGTGAGGTTCACGCGCTGCACTTCGCCGCCGGAGAGCGTCTTGGACGGTCGATCCAGCGTCAGGTATCCCAGGCCCACCTCCGCCAGGTAGCGCAGGCGCGTCACAATCGAATCGAGGGCGACCGCGTCGGACGGGCCGCCTCGGTTCCCCTCCGGCGTCCCCTTTCGGGCGAGCGGTTCCATCAGTTCCCGCAGTTCCCGCACGGACAGGGCATAGAGTTCGGGCAGCGTGCGCCCCTGCCATTTCCAGCACAACGCCTCCGGCTGGAGGCGCTGCCCGGCGCAGTCCGGACAGGTGTTGTAGGCCCGATAGCGGGATAGAAACACCCGCACGTGCATCTTGTAGGTGGATTTCTCGAGCCAGCGGAAAAAGCCTTTGACGCCGTACCAGAATTTCGGCCAGGTCTTGCCGGACTCCTCCCCGTAGCCCGGCTCGCCGTCGATCACGTAGGCCTGCTGCTCGGCCGACAAGGCGGCAAAGGCCAAGTCGGTGGGAATGCCGCGTCGGCGGGCAAATCGTTTCAGGTCCGCCTTGCTCTCGCCATAGACGGCGCCTTCCCAACAGCGGATCGCCCCCGCGTCGATCGACAGGGACCGATCGGGGATCGCGAGCCGGTAGTCGATTTCGATGATGCGGCCGAAACCGCGGCAGCGCGGGCAGGCGCCCAGAGGCGAATTGAAGGAAAAGAGCGCCGGCGTGGCGGCGCGGAAAACGCGGCCGGTGGCCGGCGAATGCAGCCCGCGCGAATAATGTCCGGCCGGCGCCAGGTCCGGATCTGAGAACAGGTGGACCTCGCCCCGACCGAAGTGCATGGCCGCCTCCACCGCTTCGACAAAGCGGCCGCGGTTTTCCGTCCGCGGGTCGATCCGGTCCTGCACCACATAGGCCGGTTGGTCGGCCGCCGGCGCGGTGGATTCGTCGATGCGGACCGCCTGCAGTCGGCCGTCGGCCGCCGCCGGCAGGAGCAAGCGGGTGTACCCCTGGGCGGTGAGCGAGGCCAGGATCTCCCGCCAGCTTAGGTTGCCCGGCCGGGCAATCCGGAACGCGATCAGTCGGGCCGGACCGGCTGCGACTTTCGACCAAATCGACTGCGGCGTGTCGTCTTCGACTCTTTCGCCGGTGACCGGGTCAAAACAGGCCGCATGGTGGCTGAACCAGACTTTGAAATAGTCGTTCAACTCGGTCATCGTGCCCACGGTGGACCGCGAGGTCTTGACGGTATTGGTCTGTTCGATGGCGATCGAGGGCCGGATATTTTCGATCGCATCGATGCGGGGCTTGGGCAGCAGGTCGAGAAACTGGCGGGTGTACGCGCTGAAGGTTTCGACGTACCGCCGCTGGCCCTCGGCGTGCAGGGTGTCGAAAACGAGCGAGCTTTTTCCGGCGCCGCTCAGGCCCGTGACCACGACATAGCGGTCGAGGGGAATGTCCAAGTCGAAGCCCGTGAGATTATTTTGGCGGGCGCCGCGCAGGCGGATGAACTCGGGATTATCCACGGGAGGCCCCATCGATGCGCGACGTCGGACTAAATGCAAGCGGCAGGCTAGGCGGCCACTCGTTGGCGGGATTTCAAAGTTGCTCCGGCAATCCCGCGGGGCGAAATGAATACCCCATGCCGGGGCAAATGACGCAATGCCCAGACGAACCCCGCACCGGCCCGCCGCAATCCACGCTGACATGCGGACCGCGCAGACGGGCCCCGAGGGGTTCGATGAGCGTCGTTACGCCCCGGCATGGGGTATATATTTCGCCCCACGGGATTACTACATTCCCTAGTGAGAGATTTGCTGGCGGGCCGCGACGCGGGCAAAGAGCTCCAGGTGGGCGTCGATCTGCTGGTCGGGGTCGAAACGGGCCCGCGCAAAGCGCTCGGCCTCGGCCGCGAGTTCGGCGCGGGTTGCCTCGGGCAATGAGGCCAGGCGGGTCACGGCCGCCCGGAAGGCCGTCCGGTCGTCTCGTGGTATCACCCAACCGGTATGGCCGGGCACCACGCATTCGCCGATGCCCTGAGCGTCGTAGGCCACCACGGGCACGCCGGCGGCCTGCGCTTCGATGAGGAAATTGGACAGCGCCTCGCTCTGCGAGGCATGCACCGCAACATCCGCCGCCGCATACAGTGCGCCCGGCTCGGACTGAAAACCCAGAAACCTGACGCGCTCGGCCAGGCCGAGTTCGCGGCTGCGCGCCGCGCACGCCGCCCGGGCGGGCCCGTCGCCGGCGAGCCAAAGTTGCCAATCGCTGCCCTCGGGCAGTCCCGCCGCGATTTCGACGAGTTCGCGTTGGTTCTTTTCCGTGCGAAACATCGCCACGCAGAGCAACACGGTGGTTCGGGGACCGGCGCCTTGTTCGACCCGGACCTTTGCCCGGATCTCGACCCTGCGGTCGGGCGCGACGCCGCCGGCAAAGACGAGCGGGTTATGAATCACGGAGACCTTGGCCGGCGCCAGGCCAAGGCGGCCGGCCAGGCCTACCGCCGCTTCTTGGCTGTTGGCGATCACCTGATCGGCCCGGCGCACACTCCGCCGATAAAGCCAGGGTATCGGTTTGCCCGTGCGGAAGGTGGCGAGCGCTATTCCCGGCCGGCC
>CAZWMF010000301.1:0-5325 GCA_964634535.1 uncultured Opitutaceae bacterium
GACACGTTGACCAACAGTGGGACGATCGAAGCGCTCTCGACCGGCACCACCAGCAACTCCCAGGTGTACCTGGGCTACAACGGAAGCACCGGGCCCACCGTGACGAACACGGGCCTCCTGGAGGCCAACGGTCCGGCGGCCTCGCTGTACCTGGGCTATGCTTCCACGCTATTTCCGGGTTTTTCCAATACCGGCGGTACGATCACGGCGACCAACGGCGGCACCGTTTACGTTTACGGGGGCTTCACTTCCGCCCAACTCGATGAGGGCACGATCAACGGCGCGGGTGGCACGCTCGATATCGACGGCACGATCAACAACACCGGAGGTACGCTGGACGCGCCGGCGACCGGCGTCTACACGCTCTACGGCGGTACGATCAATGGCGGCACCGTGACCGGCAATGCGCTCGCCTTTGGCACGAACGGCGGTCTGCTCAACGGCGTCGACGTGGCGGGCAACTATAGCACGTCCGCGAACGGCTATTTCTACATCAAGGGCACGACGACCTTGGGGGGCACCGGCACCCTGGGCGGGAACAATTCCATCTATGCGCAGGCGGCCAACGCGACGTTGGTCAATCAGGGCATGATGAACGCGAGTGGCGGCAACATCAATGGCCAGGGATATACCGGATATACCCTCGATAACACCGGTTCGATTGTAAACACCGGGGGAAACGGTTCGTATACCACCCTCTCTCTCGCCAACTATTCGACCGACACGCTGACCAACAGCGGGCTCATCGAGAGCCTCTCGACCGGTACGACCAATTACTCCCAGGTGTATTTGGGCAGTTCGACCGCCGATACAATCTCGAGCACCGGCACGATCGAAGCCAACGGGCCCGAAGCCTTCCTTTATCTGGGAGGCAACGTTGCCAATTCGGGAGTCACCAATCTTGCGAGCAATACGCTGACCGGCGGAACCTGGGAAGCGGCGAACGGCGGTCTCCTGGAATTTCAGGGCACGACCAATGCCATCGACACGAACGCGATCGGAACGACCATCATCCTGAATGGGGCCGGTTCGAACATCGAAACCCGCAGCGGAACCGGCAATGCGCTCCAAACGGTGGATCAGACCCTGTCGACCAACGATGGCACGCTCGAGGTCCTGGGCGATCGCAATTTTGCAGCGACCAATGCGCTCATCAACAACGGCACCCTGCAATTGGGCGGCGGCACGCTGACCACCCCGTCGCTGACCAACAACGCCTCGGCCCTCCTCACGGGCTTCGGCTCAGTCGACCTGCGCCCGACCAATCACGGGACGATTGAGGCGAACGGCGGCACGCTCACCTTCTCCAACGGCATCCTCGGCGGCAGCGGCACGATCCAGGTCGACCCGGGCGCGACCCTTAGTCTGTCCGGCGGATCTTCGGGCAGCAACGCGGACTATCTCATCCAGAATGGCACGCTGGCCCTCGGCACGAACAACGTGACCGTGGCGGTGGACTACACCAACGCGAACTTCGGCGTCGGCAACAGTTTCAACCCCCACGCGGGCGTCACCGGCACCGGCGAGATCCTGGCGTCGGGGAATACGGCGCAGGCCATCACGGGCACCGCTGTCACCAACGGCACGACCACGACGGCCCAGTTGGGCAATTTCGGCAACATGCGCCTGGGCGGAACCCTGACGGTCAACTACGACGTGACCAATACCGGCACGAGCGGACCGGCCCTGCGGGGTGCGATCGAGACCGATGTCAACGGGGGCAATATCACCGACACCCGCCTCTCGGGCACGGGCGTGACCGCGAGCGACTTTGGCCCGCTGACCTCGGGCCAGTCCCAGGCATATTCGATCACATTCTCCGGAACGACGGCCGGTGCGCTGGCCGCCGGCCAGGCGGTGCATATCGCCAACAATTTCGACAATGTGCCCGCGCAGACCCTGCTCCTGGGCACCGGCGCGGTATATCAGCCGGCCGAGGTGAACACCCTGACCTCGCCGCTCGACCTCGGCAGCGTCCGCATCGGCGGATCGCTCTCCGGCAATCTTTCGATCTCCAACGTGGCGCCGACGGCCGGCGGCTACACCGAGAACCTCGGGGCAACCGTGTCGGGTACGACCGGTGGAGTCACCACGACCGGTTCGGTCAATGAACTGGCGGTCGGCCAGACGAGCACGGCCATCGGCGTGGCTTTGGGAACCGGTAGCGCCGGCGCCGTAGCCGGCACCGCGACGCTGGGCTTCAGCACCCAGGCGATCAACAGCAGCGGACTCGGTACGGCGTCGATCGGTGCGCAGACGGTCGACGTTACGGGATCGGTTTACCAGGCGGCGCAGGCGAGCATCCTGCCGACGAGTCCGATCAACCTGGGCAGCACGCGCATCGGCGGCACCCTGGATCAAACGCTCTCGATCACGAATTCGGCTCCGAACACCGGCGGCTACACCGAGACGCTCGGCGGCGCGGTTTCCGGCACGACCGGCGCCGCGAATGCCACCGGTTCGATCACGGGCTTGGCCCAGGGCGCCAGCAGTACGGCGATCAGCGTGGGTTTGAACACGACATCCGCCGGGGCCGTGGCCGGTTCGGCCATTCTGGGCTTCACGACCCAGGCGATCAATGGCAGCGGACTCGGCACCGCTTCGGTCGGATCGCAAACGGTCAACGTGACCGGCGCCGTCTATCAGGAAGCGGCGGCGAGCATCCTGCCGACCAGTCCGATCAACCTCGGCAATGCCCGAATCGGCGGCACTCTGGACCAAGCGCTCACCATCACCAATTCCGCCCCGAATACGGGCGGCTACACGGAGACATTGGGCGGCACGGTCACGGGCACGACCGGGTCGGCCACGACCGCCGGCTCGATCACGGGCTTGGCGCAGGGTGCGAGCAGCACGGCGGTCAGCGTGGGCTTGAGCACCGCCGCGGCGGGAGCGATTTCCGGTTCCGCTACCCTCGGCTTCAGCACACAGGCAATCAATGGCAGTGGGCTCGGCACCGCATCGGTTGGTTCGCAGACGGTCAACGTGACCGGGGGCGTTTACCAGGCGGCGCAGGCCAACACGCTGCCCACCACGGTCAACCTAGGTAATGTCCACACGGGCGCGGCCGATTCGACCACCTTGGCGGTTACCAATGTGGCGCCGGCCACCGGAGGATATACCGAAACCCTCGGTGGCACGGTGACGGGAACCACCGGTGGCGCGACGGCCTCGGGTTCGATCACCGGGCTAGCGCAAGGGGCTAGCAGCAGCGCGATTAGCGTCGGCCTCAATACGAGCGCAGCCGGCGCCATAAGCGGTTCGGCCACGGTGGGCTTCACAACGCAGGCGATCAACGGCAGCGGGCTCGGCACCGCATCGGCAGGCAGCCAGACGGTCAACGTGACCGGTGGGGTCTACAATCTCGCGTCGGCGTCTCTCGGCTCGATCAGTTTCGGCCGGGTGCTGGTGGGCAGCAACGCTTCGCAATATTTGTCCGTGACCAACACGGCGCCGGTCGGCAATTTTTCCGAGGGACTGGATGCGACCCTGGGCGCGTTTTCCGGAACGGGCGCGGGCTTCCTTTCTGGCTCCGGCTCGATCACCAACCTGACCGCCGGAAGCACGAGCACGAATGGCCTGGATGTGACCGTAAACACATCCACCGCCGGGACCATCAACGCGTCCGTTTTGGTGAATCTCGCCTCGGACGGAGCGACAACGAGCGGGCTTGGCATCACGCCGTTGGCGTCGCAATCGGCCAGCATCACCGGCGACATTGCCGTGCAGGTGCAAGTCGGCAATCTGGCGGCGGCGAGCGCGGCCACCCCCAATCCGGTCAATCTGGGCAATGTGCGCGTGGGGGCTTCCGCTCCGACCCAAGCGCTCTCGATTTCCAACGTCGCGGTTGGCCCGGCCGAAGGGTTGAACGCTTCGATCAGCACGACGTCGTCCGGCCTCACCGCCACGGGTTCATTTGCGAGCTTGGCGGCCGGCGCCACCGACAGCAGCAGCCTGGTCGTGGGCATGAATACCTCGACGGCGGGTCTAAAGAACGGCACGGCCACGATCGCCCTCGCTTCGGATGGTTCGTATAACAGCGGCGTGACCACCACGCTAACGCCGCAAACGATCGATGTGACCGGCGCGGTCTACCAGGAAGCGGCGGCGAGCGTGCTGCCCACGAGCCCGATCAACCTGGGCAACGCCCGCATCGGGGGGACGCTCGATCAGGCGCTTTCGATCACGAATTCAGCTCCGAATACGGGCGGCTACACCGAGACCCTGGGCGGCACGGTGACGGGCACGACCGGCGCCGCGAGTGCGGCCGGTTCGATCACCGGCTTGGCGCAGGGCGCCAGCAGCACGGCGATCAGCGTGGGCCTGGGGACCTCGACGGCGGGCGCCGTATCCGGTTCGGCCACACTGGGCTTCAGCACCCAGGCGATCAACGGCAGCGGCCTCGGCACGGCCTCGGTCGGTTCGCAGACGGTCGATGTGACCGGCGCGGTCTACCAGGAAGCGGCGGCGAGCGTGCTGCCCACGAGCCCGATCAACCTGGGCAACGCCCGCATCGGGGGGACGCTCGATCAGGCGCTTTCGATCACGAATTCAGCTCCGAATACGGGCGGCTACACCGAGACCCTGGGCGGCACGGTGACGGGCACGACCGGCGCCGCGAGTGCGGCCGGTTCGATCACCGGCTTGGCGCAGGGCGCCAGCAGCACGGCGATCAGCGTGGGCCTGGGGACCTCGACGGCGGGCGCCGTATCCGGTTCGGCCACACTGGGCTTCAGCACCCAGGCGATCAACGGCAGCGGCCTCGGCACGGCCTCGGTCGGTTCGCAGACGGTCGATGTGACCGGCGCGGTTTACCAGGCGGCCCAGGCCAATACCCTGCCCAGCACGCTGGATCTGGGCACGGTGCGCGTGGGCACGGTGGTGAATACAGCGCTGACGATCAGCAACGTGGCGCCGGCCACCGGCGGCTATACGGAAAACCTGGGCGCCGCGTTTGGCGCGACCGCCGCGGGCTTGACGGGTCAGGGCTCGCTCTCGGGATTGGGGGTGGGCGGGACCAGCACGGCGCTGTCCGTCAAATTCACCGCGGGATCGGCCGGGGCATATAATGGAGCGGCGACCGTCGACTTCGAGACCGAGGCCATCGACAACAGCGGCTTGGGCGACGCCTCGATTGGCTCCCAATCCGTGGATTTCACCGCCACCGTCAACGCGGTCGCCAACGCCGATCTGGTCCACACGGGCGGCTATGATTTCTTCTCGACCGGCGCGGATGCCGGCACGCTCGATTTCGGTCGCATCACGCAGGGCAGCAATACGGTCGAGACCGCCGGAATGAGGCGAATCGACAGCCGAAACGCGAGT
>CAZWMF010000302.1:0-5323 GCA_964634535.1 uncultured Opitutaceae bacterium
TGCCCTTGGCGGCATCGGTGACGTCGACGGGGAATCGCGGGGTTTCGGACACGCACCCCATCAATGGGCGAAAACCCGGAAATGACAAGGGCGCCCCCGCGAGGGGGCGCCCTTGGTTGTTTTCAGTTACTCGGCAGCGTAGCTGGAGACCGCGGAGGCATCGACGACGCGGACCGGGAGGATGACTTTCGTCGCCACCGGGACGCCGTTGCGCTCTGCGGGCGTGAACTGCCATTGCTTCACCGCGCTGATCACGGTCGCCGCGAAGACATCGTCTGTGGACGACAGGACGGTGATCTTCGACGGCTTGCCCGAGGCCTCGACGGTGAACTCGAGATCGACCTTGTCTCCGACCGCATCGGTCGAGGCGCGTGGCGAAACCACCGCGATCGGCACCGGAACGGTCGAATCCTTATGGTACGACTCCAGGTAGGTTTGCTCGATGCTCTTCGCCGAAGCGAAGGGCGCGAGCGCACCCAGACTTAGCAGGACTGCGAGTTTGCTAGCCTCTTTCATGGTATATAAACTCCGCGCGAGCGGAGAGTTTGGATTTCTGTGCTGTTGCTTTGGCCGCGCCGACGGAAGCCGGCTCGGCCAAAATGGCGTCTTGGGGATCCTAACTTTTTCGGGCGGCGAACTCGCATCGCCACCGAAACTCATTCAAAGAACCCGTTTCGGGCTAACTTTGAAAGCAAGGACCAGGTAATACCCGGTCTCTGGGTGCATGCAAGAGCATGCGGCATGCCGTAACCCGATCTTAACGCAGGCCCACGCAGGTGTTTTTCCTCCATTGAGTTCCGGATCTCCCCGGCCCGTCGAACCGTTGGGCCGTCCTAAAACCCTCGCCAAGCCGGCCGTCAGGGCCTAGATCGCATGTTCTCACCCATGAGTTTCAAGCTGCTTCTCCGGGTCATCGTTTTTTTGGCCATTCTCTTTGTGGTCCTGTACATCGGGATAAACAACACGGAGGACATCGACTTCTCCTTCCCCGGCGTTTGGCAGGGCAAAATCCGGGCGGTGGCGGCGGTCGTGTACTTTTTCATATTCGCGATCGGCGTGCTCGGCGGGGCCTTGCTGGCGGCGGGCGGCGGCGGCGGCGGCCGGAAAAGCGGCAAGGAAAAGTAGGCCGCGTCCCGGGCGATGGCGCTGTACGCCCTGACGATCTTTTTCGGCGCGTTTCTGCTTTTTCAAGTCGAGCCGATCATCGGCAAATTCATCCTGCCCTGGTTCGGCGGCACGCCCGGCGTGTGGACGGTGTGCCTGCTGTTTTTCCAAACCGTCCTGGTGGCTGGATATGGATACGCCCACCTGCTCGCGCGGCTGGCGCCGCGACGCCAGGCGGCGATCCACGTGGCCTTGCTCGTCTTCGCGGTGCTGGCGCTGCCCATCGTGCCGGCCGACACCTGGCGGCCGCAGGCCGCGGGCGATCCGACCGGACGGATCCTGGCTTTGCTGGCCGTCAATCTCGGGCTGCCCTTCTTCGTCCTGTCGGCGACCGGGCCGCTGATCCAGGCCTGGAGCACCCGCACCCACCCGGGCCGGACGGCGTACCGCCTCTATGCGCTGTCGAATGCCGGCTCCCTGTTGGCGCTCATCAGCTATCCCTTCCTCGTCGAATGGCTCCTGTCGCGCCGCGAGCAGGCCCGCGCGTGGGCCGCCGGACTGATTGGTTTCGCCATCCTGGCCGCACTCTGCGCCTGGCGTCTGGGCCGCGGATCGCCCGCCCAACCGGCGTCCAGTCGGGAGCCGCCGCCGGCGTCCGGTCCGAGCGCCGCGGGCGAGCGCGCTCTCTGGGTCGCGTTGCCGGCCGTGGCTTCGGTGCTCCTGCTCGCGACCACCAACAAGCTGTGCGAGGACCTGGCGGTCATGCCGTTTCTCTGGGTGCTGCCGCTGGGCCTCTATCTGACGAGCTTCATCGTGTGCTTTGAGCGGCCCGGCTGGTACCGGCGCGGGCTCTTCACCCCGCTGCTGATCCTGGCGGTCGCCGCGGTGGCGGGGCTTCTCTTTCTGGACGAGGCCGCGGTCCCGGCGCCAACGCAGCTGGGCGTTTATTCGGCCGCGCTGTTTGTCGGCTGCCTGTTTTGCCACGGGGAACTCTACCGGCTGCGGCCGCCGCAACGGGCCCTCACCGGTTTCTATTTGGCCGTCGCGGTCGGCGGCGCCCTCGGAGGCGGCTTTGTCGCGGTGCTCGCGCCGCGCATTTTCGATTCGTACCTGGAATTGCCCCTGGGTTATTGGGCGCTGACCGCGCTCGTGGCCGTGCTGGGCTTTCGCACTCGCAGCCTCGCCCTGGCCGCGGGGGGCGCCCTGGGGGCGGTGCTATGCGTGCCGCTCGTCGCGGCGTTGCACGCCGCCGACGCGCACGCGACCGGCTCGGCCCTCGCCGCCGCCGGCCGGTTCGTCGCGGACTTTCGATGGGGCGCGATACTCCTGGCCGCGGTCGCGGCGGTCGCGTTCGGCGACCGGCGCCGCGGCGTCGTGCGCAACTGGCGTTTCCGTTCCGCCCTCTTCCCGGTCGTGCTCTCGGCCGCCTTCGGTGCGGCCTTCTGCGTGCAGGTGCGGGCCGCCCGCCGGGAAGCCGCCAGCCTCTCGCGCAGTTTCTTCGGCGTGCTCTCGGTCTTCGATCTGCGCCGCGACGAACCGGCCGAACGCTACCTTCTCCTGACGCACGGCCGGATCGTCCACGGCCTGCAGTTCACCGACCGGGCGCGGGCGGTCGCGCCGACCACCTATTACGGCCCGTCGAGCGGGGTGGGGCTGGCCATCGACAGCCTGCCCTGGCAGCGGCCCCGCCGAATCGGCCTGGTGGGCCTGGGCGCGGGCACCCTGGCCGCCTACGGCCGGGCCGGCGATACGCTGCGCATCTACGAAATCAATCCGCAGGTCGTGCAGCTCGCCCGCACGCGTTTCACCTACCTGGCCCGCTGCCCGGCCCGGGTGGAGATCGTGCTGGGCGACGCCCGCCGCTCGCTGGAGCGCGAGTGGGCGGACGGCCGGCCGCAGGACTACGACCTGCTGGCGCTCGACGCGTTCACGAGCGACGCGATCCCCGTGCACCTGCTCACCGTGGAGGCGTTCGCCCTCTACGCGCGGCACCTGCGCCCCGACGGCATCCTGGCCGTCCACGTGTCCAACCGCTATTTCGACCTCGAACCGGTGGTGGCCCGCCTCGCCCGCCAACTGGGGCTCGCCTGCGTGGCGGTGAACGACGACGGGGCGGACTGGTGGGTCTATCCGACCGACTGGGTTCTCGTGGCGAAGGACCCCCGCGTGCTGCGCCGGCCCCTCATTCGCGCGGGGGCCGACCTGGGCGGGGCGGCGCCCGCCGGGCGGGCCCCGCTCTGGACGGACGACTACGCCAGCCTGGCGGGCGTCCTCAAGTAAGTTTGGATCGGATACAAGCGCAGGCGATGCCGGCCGCGACCGCGGCGTTGAGCGACTCGGCCTTCCCGTAGCGCGGAACGGCGATCAGGCGGGTGAGCCGCGGGCGCAGGGCCGGGGCCAGGCCCTGGCCCTCGCTGCCCACCACGACCACCGCATCCTCCAGGCGGGGCAACGCGGGCACGTCCTCGCCCCCGGCGTCGCAGCCGAGCACGGGCGCCCGGACGCCGGCCAACGCGGCCGCGAGCTCGGCCTCGTGCACGACCACCCGGGCGAACGAGCCCATGCTGGCCTGGATGACCTTGGCCGAATAACGGTCGGCGCAGCCGGGCGAGAGCACGACCCGGTCGAACGCGAACCAGTCGGCGATGCGCAGGAGCGTGCCCAGGTTGCCCGGATCCTGGATCCGGTCCAGGGCGAGCGACAGCCCGTGGTCGAGCGCGCCGGGCGGCAGCGGCGTCCGGCGGATCCGGCCGAGGGCGAGCACGCTCGCCGGCGTGGGAAAATGGCTGAGCCGGCGCATGTCGGCCGCGCTGACCCGCGTGGTGGCCCGCCCCGGCCAGGCGTCGGTGGCGTAGATTTCCTCGAAGGGAAAGGCTTGGGCGAGCAGGTCCTGGACGGCTTTCTCGCCCTCGACCACGAACAGTCCGGCCGCCTCGCGGTCCGCGCGCGCGCGCAGGGCGCGCACGCGCTGGACGGCCGATTTGCTTAAGGGCGAGCCCGTGGACATCGGCCCGGTTTACCTTCCGATCCGCCCGCCGGCAACGGTCGATTGGCGGCACCCGACGGTTTGCGCCGTCGCCGGTCCGGCGGAGTTTCCCGTTGAATTATCGGAAGGTGCCCCTAGCGTGCGCCCATGATCGCCGTTCGGAGCCACCGCCGGCTGCTCGACGCCATCGGTTCGGTCGATGCCGTCGGCGTCGATGAGCGGGTGGCGAAGTACACGACCCGTAGCCTCAAAAGGGATGCGAAAGTCTGGGGCCTGAAGCGGGCGGTGTCGGTGCTCGACCTGACCACGCTGGAAGGCAAGGACACTCCCGGCAAGATCGCCGCCCTGTGCCAGAAGGCCCGGCGGCCCCACCCGGATCCGGCCGTGCCGTCGACGGCCGCGGTTTGCGTCTACCCAAGCCAGGTGCGCGCCGCCCGGCGGGCGCTCGGCGCGGGCCCCGTGCGCGTGGCCTCGGTGGCGACCGCTTTTCCCTCGGGCCAGATGCCCCTGCGCACCCGGCTGGCGGAGGTGCGCGCCGCCCGCGCCGCCGGCGCCGACGAAATCGACATGGTGATCAACCGCGGGGCGTTCCTCGCCGGCGAGTATGCCCGGGTGCAGGACGAGATCGCCGCCACGGTCGAGGCCTGCGGTCCCGCCCGGCTCAAGGTGATTCTGGAGGTGAGCGAACTGGAGACTTTTGACGCGATTCGCGCGGCGTCGTTTCTCGCCATGCGGACGATCCGGCCGGGCGACTTCATCAAGACGAGCACCGGCAAGACCGCGCTCAACGCCACGCTTGCGAATCACCAGGTGATGCTCGAGGCGATTCGGGACCATTATCTCGACACCGGGATCGCCATCGGCATGAAGCCGGCGGGCGGCATCCGGACCGCCAAACAGGCGTTGCAATTTTTGCTGGCGGTCAAGGAAACCTTGGGCGACGCCTGGCTCACGCCCGAACGCTACCGGATCGGAGCCAGCTCGGTCTTGAACGACCTCCTGCGCCAGATCGAGAAGGAAAAGACCGGCGCCTATCCGGCCCCCTACTCCTTTAGCGATGCGGCGGAGACTTACTGACGCATGAACGCGATCCGTGGTCGATCCCAGGCTCCCGCGCGCCGCTCGGGCCGCCCGAATCCCGCGCTCCTCTTTGGCGACCTTTGGACATTCGATCCGGCGCCCGAGACGGCCGATCCGAAGCTCAAGGCCCGCTACGAGCTGTTCATCGACGGC
>CAZWMF010000303.1:0-4040 GCA_964634535.1 uncultured Opitutaceae bacterium
GCCCGGCCTCCGAAGCGGTGCGCCGGAGCCTCGCCCGGGCGGCCGCGCTGGCGGGCCTGGCCCGGCCGCCCCCCGCGCTCGCGGTCGGCGCGGAGGATGGCCCCGGCGTGCTCGGGTTTCGGCGGCCCGTCGTCGTCGTGCCGCAAGGTTTGGAATCCTCCCTCAGTGCGGCGGAACTCGACGCCGTCCTGGTGCACGAATGCGTGCACGTCGCTCGCCGCGATAACGCCTGGTCCCTGCTCCAGATTTCGCTCGTCGCGCTCAATTGGTTCAACCCGGTAATTTGGCTCCTCAGCCGGCGGATCGACGGCGAAACCGAGATGTCCTGCGATGAGCGCGTCCTGGATATCGTCGCGGACAATCAGAACTATCTGACGGGCCTGGCGAAGACGGCGCGCCACACGCTGGGCCTCCTCCACGCCGGATTTGCGCCCGCCGGTTTGACCCCGGTGGGGGAAAGGCTGCGCAATATCCGCCGGTTTCACCGCCGGAGCCGGCCGGCCTGGATCGCCACCGTCCTGGTGGGCGGCGCCGCATCCGCGGCGGTCCTGAGCGGCTACGCCGGTTCGGTCACCCGGTACCGCGACCCGGGGCCCGCCGGCGGGGCCGATCTCGTCCCGCCCGCGCCCGCTGCCGGTCTGCTCGTGAACTTGGTGCCCGGAAGTTATGAGGGAACGGAACCGGCGGACTTGGATCGGGCGCCCTCGGAATTGAGCGGCGTCGCTCCGGCCTATCCCGACGAAATGCGACTGGCGGGAATTTCCGGCGACGTCGTCGTCGACTTCACGGTCGACGCAACCGGCCGGGTCGTGGACCCGCGGCCGCAGGCCTACAGCCGTCCGCAGTTTGCCGCGGCCGCCGTGGCGGCCCTCCGGCAATGGCGGTTCATGCCGGGACTGCGAAAGGGTTCCCCGATCCCCGCCCACCTGCATCTGCGGTTCGGATTTTCGGCCGCCACCGGCGAGGTGAGCGCCCGTTCCGACTGACGCGGGCGGGCGCGCAACGGCGCGGAGCGGTCCGCCTCTCCGGATAGTCGGCGGTCGACCCGCGCCCGTCGGGATATTCGGGGAACCGGGCGCCGGCTCCCCGGCGCCATCCTCACCGATCATGGGCCGGACGCCGCTTATGAGCGTTGGACGGACGCGGTCGCCGCCAGGGCATAGCCGAAGCAGGCCAGCAGCGCGCACACGAGGACGAACCAATCGCCGTACTCGCAATAGAAACTCCGGCGGCCCACCCACCGGGCGTCGCGCACGACCGCCAAGGTGCGCGTGCCGCGGAAATAGACGCTGGCGTCGGCCGTCTGCAGGACGTGCTCGCCGCTGCGGAATTCGCCGCGGATATACCGACCGGTGCCGCCGTATTCGTCGATCCAGCCGCTCCAACCCGCGTTGCCGCAGCGCAGCACCGGGCGGCGCTCCTCGACCGCCCGCAGGACCGAATGCGCCGCGTGCTGGTAGGCCGCGCCCTCCTCGCCATACCAGCCGTCGTTGGTCAGCACGACCAGGACGTCCGCCCCCAAGCGCACGCTCGACCGCGCCAGATCGGGGAAGACGTCCTCGTAACAGATCAGGGGAGCGATCGCCGTCTCGCCGCCCGCCAGCGGCACGAGGAGCGGCGTCGGGTCGGTGCCGGCCGACAGATCCGGGCCGATCGGCACGACCTTCGAAAGCCAGCCGAAGAGAAACCGCCACGGGATGTATTCGCCAAACGGCACCCGGTGCCGCTTCGCATAATAGGCCGGCTGAAGCCCGCCCTGGGGCGTCGCGAACAGGCCCGCGTCATACCAGACTTCGCCGCCGTTCGGTCCGGCCGCGGCGACATTCCCGCCAAAGAGAATCGGGGCCTTGGCCTCGGCGGCGATTCGGTCGATTTGGGCCCGCGCCCCGGGATCCTCGTTGATCGTCCACGGGTAGGCCGACTCGGGCCAAAGAATCAGGTTGGGCCGCGACGCACCGGCGAGCGCGGTCAGTCGATCCAACACGGCGACGATGCGCGGCGCCTCCTCCGGCTCCCATTTAACCGTCTGCGGGATGTCGGGCTGGACAAAGGCGACCCGCCCGAGCGCTTCGAGGCCGTTTGCGCTGCCGGCCAGTTCGGTCACGTGGACGCACAGGCAGGTCAGCAGAAGAAAGAGCGCCAGGAAGAATTCCTGGCTGCGCTTGTTGAAGCCAATGCGATCCTCGAAAAACAGCCGGTGGGCGTACGCGGCAAAGCCCAGATTGGCCATGACCAGAACAAACGAGACGCCCCAGGCGCCGGTGTACGCGGCGATCTGCAGGACGCTGGGCCGCTCCCACTGGCTCGCGGACAGGGGCAGCCAGGGAAAGCCGGTCAAGAGCCAAGTGCGCGTCCATTCGATCACCACCCACAGGGCGGCCAAACCGACCTGGATCGTCAGCCGCACCGCCGTGGGCCGGCCGATCATCCGCGGCACGGTCCACCACACCGCGAGATACCAGACGCCCACCCAGACGCCGACCACCGCCCCGAGCAGGATCCAGCCGACGTAGTTCACGTGGCGCAGCCAGACCAGAATCGCGAGCCAGGCCACGATTTGCGCGGCCCCGAGCGTGCCGACATACAACCGCAGCCGGGGCCGCCGATACGCCCAGAGAATCGCCGGCGCCGCGAACGCGTAGGCGAATTCCGGGGCATGAAACGGCGGGAACGCGGCCACGGTGAGCGCGGCCGTGATCACCCCGACCAGGACCGCGACCGTCTGGTCCGACCAACGGACCCAAAACGGCGGCGGTGGCGGCGCGTACGGATCGACGGCGTTCGACATCACGCGGGCGTCTCGGCGCTAGCGGGCGTCGGTCGCAAACTCCGGCGAATCGGGTGCCGCCCTTCCGGGGCACGCGCCGGGCGCACCGCCCCCGCGGTCGGCTTCGGCGGTTTTCGCTCGGGGAAAAGGCGGCATCTTCACCGGTCGTGGGCGGGAGGCCGGCTACGCTCCGTGGCAGTTCTTGAACTTCTTGCCGCTGCCGCACGGGCAGGGGTCGTTGCGCCCGACCTTGGGCGTCTCGCGCCGGATGGTGACCTTCGGCAACTGAATGTCCTCCTCGACCGTCGCGGTGGCGGCCGGAGCCGACGGCGGATTGGCTGCGGGCGCCGGCGCCGGCGCCGCATTTTCCGGGCCCTGGGTGCGCGCGCTGCGGGCCAGAATGGTGAGCATGTTCTCGAACGACTCCAGGTTCGAGGCGCTGCGGAAGAGCCCGGTGCAAATCTGCAGCCGCACGTTGTTCATCAGCTCCTCAAAATACCGGTAGGCCTCCGACTTGTACTCGACCAAGGGATCCTTCTGGCCGTAGCTGCGCAGCCCGATCGAGCGGCGCAGCTCCTCCATTTCGGTCAGGTGCTCCTGCCAGTGGTGGTCGATGGCGTTGACCACCACGTAGCGCTCGAGCGTCCCCAGGGCCTCGGGCACCTCGACCGACTCCTTGACCGCGTAGGCCTGCTGAATCCGCGCCAGGACCTTCGCGGCCAGGGCGTCGGCGTCGTTTCCGGTGAGTTCATCCTGGCGCAGGCTGATCGGGAAATGCGCGTTGACCCAGCCCACCAGGCTCTCGACCGCGGTCGGATTCGGGCCGGCCTTCTCGCCAAAGCCGGCGTTGGCCAGCCGCTCGGCGATCTCCTCTTCGACCTGCTCAAAAATGGTTTCCTTCGGCCGGTCCGCGAGAATGGCGGCGTTGCGGATGCCGTAGACGACTTCGCGCTGCTGATTGAGGACGTCGTCGTACTGCAGGAGCCGTTTGCGAATGGAGAAATTCTGCTGCTCGACCTTCTTCTGCGCCGACTCGATCGAGCGGTTGAGCCAGGGGTGCTCCAACTCCTCGCCGTCCTTCATCGAGCCTTCCATCAGCCGGGAGGCCAGATTGCCCTGCAGGAAGCGGCGCATCAGATCGTCCTCGAGCGACAGGAAAAACTTGGTCTGTCCGGGATCGCCCTGGCGCGAGCAGCGGCCGCGCAGCTGGCGGTCGATGCGCCGCGACTCATGGCGCTCGGTGCCGATGACGAACAGCCCGCCCAGGTCCCGC
>CAZWMF010000303.1:4050-5319 GCA_964634535.1 uncultured Opitutaceae bacterium
CGGCCTCGCCCAATTTGATGTCGGTGCCGCGGCCGGCCATGTTGGTCGCGATCGTCACCGCGGCGCGCAGGCCGGCCCGCGACACGATGTCGGCCTCCTGCTCGTGAAACTTGGCGTTGAGGACGGTGTGCACGATGGCCGTCCGGCGCAGCATGCGCGACAGCACCTCGGAGGCCTCGACGCTGGTCGTGCCCACGAGCACGGGCTGCCCGCGCTTGTTGGCCTCCTGGATCTCGCGCACGACCGCGTTGTACTTGTCGAGGCGGGTCTTGAAGATCGAATCGTTGCGGTCGGCGCGTATGCACGGCCGGTTCGTCGGGATCACCTGGACGGCCAGCCGGTAGATCTCGTTGAATTCGGTCGCCTCGGTTTCGGCCGTGCCGGTCATGCCGGCCAGCTTCTCGTACATCCGGAAATAGTTCTGGATGGTGATGGTCGCGTACGTGCGGGTTTCGCGCTCGATCGCCACTCCCTCCTTGGCTTCGACGGCCTGGTGCAGTCCGTCCGACCAGCGCCGGCCCGGCATGACGCGGCCGGTGTTCTCGTCGACGATCAGCACCTTCGATTCCGGCGCCGGCGTCACCACGTACTCGACGTCGCGCTCGTAGAGCGCATAGGCGCGCAGGAGTTGCGAAATCGCGTGGATTTCCTCGGAGACTTCGCTGAAACGCTGCTGGGCCGCGACCTTGCGGGCCTCGCGCTCCTCCGGCGGCAGGGACGATTCCTTGTCGAGATCGGAGTACTCGGTGACGAGGTCGGGCAGCACGAAGGCGTCCGGATTGTCCGGCCGCAGCCGGGTGCGGCCGATCTCGGTCAAATCGGCCTGGTGCTGGCGTTCGTCGATGACGAAGAACAGCTCCTCCTTGAGCTCGTAGAGCTGGTCCTTGTTGAGGTCCGAGTTCAGCTCGGTCTCGATCTTGTCGAGCTGCTTGCGCCACTCGGCGTTCTCCATCAGGCGCAGCAGCTGCTTGTGCTTGGGCACGCCCATCTTCACCTGCAGGAGCTTGCGCAGGGCCTGGGCGCGGTCTTCCGCGGCCGCCGCGGCGTTTTCCAGCGCTTCCTTGGCTTCGCCCGCCAGCTTGTTGCAGAGGCGCAGCTGCTCATTCACCAAATGCTCCACGCCGGGTTTGAGCCGGGTAAAGGGCTGCTCGCGCTCGATGGGCGCCGGGCCGGAAATGATCAGCGGCGTCCGGGCCTCGTCGACCAGGATCGAGTCGACCTCGTCGACGATGCAGTACCAGTGGTCGCGCTGCACCTGGTCCTCCTTGC
>CAZWMF010000304.1:0-5312 GCA_964634535.1 uncultured Opitutaceae bacterium
GGATCGCGAGGTCGTTATGCGCCTCCGCCAGGTCCGGCTTTAGCCGAAGGGCGGCTTCGAATTGGGCGATCGCTTCGGCCTGACCGCCGGGCTCGCGGGCCAAAAGCTTTGCCAAATTCAAACGGACCTCGATCGAGCCCGGATCGAGGCGCGCGGCCGCCTCGAAGTGCGCGATCGCGTCGGCGGCCCGGCCAGGTTCGCGCGCCAACAGCGCGGCCAGATTGTTGTGGGCGAGGACGTAGTCGGGGTTGAGCCGCAGGGCCGCCTCGTACTCGGCAATGGCGTCGGCGGAATGGCCCGCCTGCCGAGCCAATAGGTTGGCGAAGTTGTAGTGCGCCTTGGCGTTGCCCGGGGCCAGGCGCAAGGCCGATTCGTAATGGCCGATCGCCTCCGCCTCTCGGCCGGGCTCGGTCGCGAGCAGATTGGCGTAGTCGCTGTGCGCTTCGGCAAAATCTGGTTTTAGCCGCAAGGCCGCCTCGAAATGGGCCGCCGCCGCCCGCTCGCCGCCGGGTTGGCGGGCAAGCAACACGGCGAGGTTGTTGTGCGCTTCGGCCAAGTCGGGCCGCAGCCGGAGCGCGGTCGTGTAGTGGGCGATCGCCTCCGCCTCATGACCGGGCTCGCCGGCCAAAATATTGGCCAAATCGCTGTGCGCCTCGACAAAATCCGGCCTTAAATGCAACGCGGCCTCGAAATGGGCGATCGCCTCGACCCGCCGGCGCGGCTCGCTGGCCAAGAGCACCGCCAGATCGTTGTGCGCCTCGGCGAGGTCGGGCTTTAGCCGCAAGGCGGTCTCATATTCGGCGATGGCGTCCGCCCGGCGACCGGGCAGATTCGCGAGAAGCAAGGCCAGGTTGTTGTGAACCGCGGGATTATTCGGGGCGAGCCGCAGCGCTGCCTCGAATTGCGCCAGCGCGTCTGATTTCCGGCCGGGCATGCCCGAGAGCATCAGGGCCAGATTGTCGTGGGCCACCACCGAGTCCGGCTGGAGCCGCACGGCCTCCCCATACTGGGCGACCGCGTCGGCCTCGCGACCGGGCTCGCGCGCAAGCAGGAGGGCCAGGTTGTTGTGCATGTTGGCATCGTCGGGCATCGCCCGCAGCACCGCTTCCATCTGGGCAATCGCCTCCGGCACGCGACCGCGGCCCGCCAGAATTGCCGCCAGATCGACCCGGGCGAACAGGCATCCCGGATTCTCCTGGACGGTGGTCTCGTACAAGGTCTGGGCGTTGCTGTAGGTCGAACTCTGGCGCCAAGTCAGGATGGCCAGACCGCTGACAACACCCGCGGCCGCGACATATCCCAGGGTCGCGCTTCGGGCGGAACCGATCGGGTTCGCCGCACCCGGAGAATCATCTGGGCGGAAAACCCCGATCGCCGTCGCTCCCGCGGCGACCTTGGCGCAACCCCGCGCCCCGTATGCGGCGACGGTGGCGACGACGCCGATCAGCGCCAGGTGGGCGTAGTGGTCCGCGACGAGCGTAAAGCGCATGAATTCGGTGTCGACCAGACCCATCACGGGCACGAGCATCAGGACGAAGTAACCCCAGGCGAACAGGAGCGGACGAGCTGGAGTGTGGCGATTGCGCAGAAGGATCGCCGAAAGTCCGAGCGTTGCGCCGAGCCCGATCCACCAGCGCATCTCATCCACCCGGACGTGCCATTGGGGATATACGAAGGCCAGATTTATCGGCAGAAGGATTTTGTAGAGATAGTACCATACGACCGAACCGGCGCCCAAAATCCGTTCCAATACTCCGGCCTGCCGAAATTGGTCGGACGAGCCGTGCTTCTGGAACCAGACGTCGACGAGCGTCAGCAGAGCCGCGACGGCAAAGAACGGCAGGAGGACGGCCACATCCCGGGCCGAGATGCGGCGGCGCCAGGCGATCAGCCCGAGCAGGGCGAACGGCAGCATGGCCGCCGAGCCCTTGCTCAGCATCCCGAGCGCGAAAGCGAGCAGCGTGAGCCCATACCACAATCGGGTGCGCTTCGAACGGCTCGGGATCGCCACAGCCGGCGGAGGAATGGCCGCCAGGTTCGTCTCCAGAAAGCACCGCACGGTCAGCAGAACGAACAACATCGCCATCAGATTCTTCAGTTGGGTGATCCATGCGACGGTCTCCACGTTGATCGGATGGACGGCAAAGAGGAGCGCGGCGCAATAGGCGCCCGGCAGGCGCAGCCGCGCCAGGATTCCCCACAGCAGGAGCGCCTCGACCACGTGGAGCGCCAGATTGACGATGTGATAGCCCGCGGCGTTCAAGCCCCAGAGATGCCATTCGAGCCAGGCGGCCGTATAGGTGACCGGCCAGTAGTCGCGCGGCTCGCGCGTGAACCAAATTCGGAAAAGCCCGCCCGCCGTCTTGACGAGCGGGTTCTGCGTGAGAAAGACGTCGTCGTCCCAAATGAATCCGGCCCGCAGAATCGGCGCGTAGGCCGCAACGGTGACGGCGCAAAGCATGCACCCGAGGAGCCAGGCCCGGCTGCGCGACGGATTCGTCATGGCCCCACCCTCGCGTTAACCGCGCGCTTCGCCCAGGCGATCCCCCATGCGGGCATAGACTTCCAAGTGCCGGGCGCTCGCTTCGGTCAAATCGCGGTCGAAAACGATGCGGCCCGGGGCAAACACGGTGACGACGCAGGAGCCGCCGTAGGAAAACAGGCCCTTCTCCACGCCCTTGGCCGCCGGCTTTCCGGGGATGAAGCTCTGGATGACCGTGCCGACGTTGGTCGCACCGATTTCGATCATGGCCACGGGGCCAAACACCGGCGAATCGATCAGCGTAAGGAAGCGCTTGTTGCGGACCAAGTAGTCGATGTTGCGGCGCAGCGCGACCGGATTGACGGAGTAGAGCCAGCCGCCGATTTCGCGGGGCTCGCCGGGCAGGCCGTCCACGGGAAAATGGAAGCGATGGTAATCGGTCGGGCAGAGCCGGGATATCAGCAGGGATCCGCCGGCAAACATCCGCGTGTGCCGACGTTCCTCCTCGGGCAGGCGATCCTCGCCCAGAAGGGCGGCCAACTGGAAGGCTTCGCCCTTCACGTAGAAACCGTCCGCGGCGTCGATTCGCGGGATCGCCAGGTGGCGGCCGTCGGCCGGCAGCGTGGCCAGGCGGTCCCCCGGTGCGATCGGACGGGCGTCGGCCTTCAGCGCCCGACAAAAGAACTCGTTGAAACTCTTGTAGTCGAAAGGCGATTTCTCGAACTCGCACCATTCGATTTCGTATTTGCCGACAAAGGGAACCACGCGCCAGCCGCTGCTGCGTTTCTTCATCTTGCGACCATACCAGCGGGAGGCGAAGGCGCGCCGGAACAGGAGCCAGACCGCGAGCCGGCCCACCGGGTTCTCGTAGGCCCACCGCAGCCAGCGTTCGCCGTAGATCCGTTCGGTTTTGACCGTTCGGCTATAGCGGTCGACGTAGGTGACAGGCAGGGCGGGCATCGGAAAACGAATCCGCCGAAATTAGCCGAGCGCGCGGACCGGGTCGAGCCCGCTCGCGCCGCGTCATCCGCGAAAACGGATTCGCCGCGCGGCAGATCGAGCATCGGCCGGACCTTCTCGGATGCTTGCCCACGTCCGATTACCGCTTGTCTCTCCGGGACGCAGTCCGTTGAGTTTTCCCATGAATTTGGATCGGAAACCGGGCTCGGGCTTGCAGGAAGAAGAAGTCAAACGACGACATATTCTGCCAAAGGCGTTGGTCATCGGACTGGTCGCGGGATTGATTTCTTCGGTCTTCCGCAAAGCACTGCAATGGTCGGAGATACATCGAATCGCCTGGATTCACGGGCTATCGCCCGTCGCCGCGCTGTTTGCCGCGTTAATCTTGGGCTCAGTGGGAGGGGGACTGGGGTTGTGGCTCGTGCGCCGTTTCGCGCCCGAAGCCTCGGGCAGCGGCATTCCGCATATCAAATCCGTGGTGCTCGGAGAAGCGCAACTCCATTGGCGGCGGGTGCTGCCGGTGAAATTCTTCGGCGGCTTGGCGAGCATTGGAGGCGGCATGGCGCTGGGACGGGAAGGTCCCACAATTCAAATTGGTGGTGCGACCGGACTCATGGTTTCAACGTGGTTTCGCGTGAAACCGGGCGAAGGCGAGCGCAAGGCGCTGATCAGCGCTGGGGCCGGCGCCGGTTTGGCGGCCGCCTTCAACGCTCCGCTGGCGGGTGTGATATTCGTGCTGGAGGAACTGCACGGCGCCTTCACCCCCGTGATATTCGTGGCCGCCTTTCTCGCGTCGGTGACCGCCGATGTGGTTTGCCGCGTAATGACCGGAGACACGCCGGTCTTCGCCCTGCGCGGGATGCCGGTGCCGTCGCTGAACGCGCTTCCGGTCGCGCTGATTTTGGGAGGCCTCGCCGGCCTCGGGGGCGTCCTCTTCAATCGAACTCTCTTGGCGAGCCTAGACGGGTTCGACCGGCTGCAAAAATGGCCGCCGTTCGCGGTGGGCGCCCTCGCGGGTCTGGTGGCGGGTTTCGCGGCTTGGATTTACCCGGATGTCAGCGGTTCCGGGGCGATTCTGGCCGAGCACGCCATGGCCGGTCAGTTGGCGATCCGCGGGATCATCGTGCTCATCGCCGCACGGTTTGTCCTGACGATGGTCAGTTACGGATCGGGATCGGCCGGCGGCATCTTCGCGCCCCTTCTCGTGATCGGGGCCCTGGGTGGCCTGGCCGTAGGAAGATTCGCTCATTTCATCGCTCCGGTTTGGGCAGAGCATCCGGAGGTGTTTGCCGTGCTCGGCATGGGGGCACTGCTGACGTCCATCGTGCGCGCCCCGCTGACCGGAATCGTACTCATGATCGAATTGACCGGGAAATACGACTACATGCTACCGCTCCTGGTGAGCTGCTTCGCCGCTTATGGCGTTGCCGAGGCCATGAGCGACGTGCCGATCTACGAAGCGCTGCGGGAGCGCACGAAGCGGAAGGCCGACGCGATTCGCCGTTAGTGAGGCGACGTCGGCCAACGTTGTCGGAGTAGAGGTTTCCGCAAAAATGTCGCGCGCGGGAATACCTGGGGCTGTCCAACCCGAGCCGCCACCGCCAACCGTCCCCGGCCGTTTCGGTCAATGGCCCGGAGCCGGACGGGCCCCCTGCATAGTCAATTCACCATCTTTGACCGTGAAGCGCACCTCCGAGCCTCCCTTGACTTCGCCGGCGATCAGGCTGCGGGCCAGCTTGGTCTCGATCTGGCGTTGCAGGTAACGCCGAAGCGGACGGGCGCCGTAGACCGGGTCGTAACCTTTTTCCGCGACCCACTCCTTGGTCTTGGCATCCAGCACCACGGTCACATCGCGTTCGGCCAACCGCCG
>CAZWMF010000305.1:0-5301 GCA_964634535.1 uncultured Opitutaceae bacterium
GGCCGTGGCGCGGCGAGGACATCCCGGATCTTCTCCAGGGAATTGAGTTTCATGAATGGGCAAAGCCGGCAGCCGCCGATGAAGTGCTTTTCCGGATCCTCGACCTGCAGGCGGGAAACCAGGCCGCACTCGGTCAGCATCAGGAAAAAAGGCGCCGGCGTGGATTTCACGTACTTCATCATGGCCCCGGTGCTCCCCACAAAATCGGCGGCGGCGGCGACCTCCGGCGGACACTCGGGATGGGCCACCACCTTGAGCCCGGGGAACTGCGCGCGGGCCGCGGCGATCTGCCCGGCTTCGAAGACGTCGTGGACGAGGCAAGTGCCGTCGGAGGTCACAATCTCCTTGTCCACGCCGCGGCGGAGCAGTTCGGCCCGCAAATTTTGGCCCATCAGCCGGTCCGGGACGAACAGGACCCGACGGGCCGGCAGGCCGGCGACGATGTCGTAGACATTGGCCGAAGTCACGCAGACGTCCGACTCGGCCTTCACCTCGGCCGTGCTGTTGATGTAGCAGACCACGGTGGCGTCGGGGTAGAGGACCTTCAGCTGGCGCAGCTGTTCACCGGTGAGGGAATCGGCGAGCGAGCAGCCCGAGGCCCGATCCGGCACGACCACCGTGGCCGCGGGGCTCAAAATCTTCGCCGTTTCCGCCATGAACACGACGCCGGCGAATACGATCAGAGGAGCCCGGGCCTCCCGCGCCTTCTGGCTGAGGTAGTACGAGTCGCCCCGAAAATCGGCCACCCCGTACACGATCTCCGGCTCGACATAGGAGTGCGCCAGGATGACCGCCTGCTTTTCGCGCTTGAGGCGATTGATCTCCAAGGTGAGCGGCGCGGTCTCGCGACAGCGCGCAAAATCCCAGGGGCGGCCGCCCGGCTCGCAATCGACCGGCAGGAGCGCCCGGAACAGGCGCTCGGCCTCGGCTTCGATATCCGGATCCACTGCGATCATGGGCGAGGTTTTAGCGAAGCAGGCCGCCGGGCCAAAGGCCAGCCTCGGCGCGCGAAAGCATCCAGGCCTTCCAGCACCAGGTCCGGCCGCACGGTGAGCCCGCGCACGGCTCCGGTCATCGCGGGGGCGTTGCCCCCGGTCGCGACAACCCGAATCGATCCGCCCTGCGGGAAGGCCGCGCGTTTGAGGAGTTCCAGCACCCCCGCGACGGCCGCCGCATGACCGAACCAGGTGCCCGCCGCAATCGCCTCGGCGGGCGATCGGCCGAGGACCGTAGACGGGCGGCGTGGCCGCACGTGCGGCAGTTGGGCCGTCCGGCCGGCCAGCTCGGCCGGCCAGAGGCTCAGGCCCGGCAAGATCGCCCCGCCGAGGATCCGGCCGTCGCCGCGAATCGCGGTGAGGGTCGTGGCCGTGCCGCAGTCGACGACGATGAGGTGGCGCCGGGGATATCGGGCGCGGGCGCCCAGCGCCGCAGCCAGGCGGTCGGTGCCCAACGTCGCCGGCCGGCGGTAATCGATGCTCAAGCCGTGCGGGGCCGCCGGGTTCTGTCGCGGGGGCCGGCACCCGCACGCCGCGGCCATCCGTCGGGCCACCGGGCCGGTGAGGGCCGGTACAACCGAGCACAACACGGCCTGGTCGGCCCCGATCCGCGGCCAGTTCCAGCGTCCGATCCGTTCGGTTGCGACGCGCCACCGGCGGCGCAGCCGCCCGTCGACAAACAGCCCGAGCCCGACCGACGTATTGCCGATGCAGCCGGCGAAGACCCGCCCCGCCGGCCTTCCCTGGCGGGCCGGGCTCACCATGGCGATTCGGCCAGCCAGCCCAGCAGGGCTTCCGCCAAGCCACGGACGCCGACGCACAGCGCCGGGGCATCATCGAGCCCGCCGTACATCCAGAACGGATGCTCCGGGGCGCTGCGAATCTCCACCAAATCGTTGTGCACCACGCGGTCCACTCCCCCGGCGGCAAAGAGGGCGCGGACGGCCGCCTTGCGCTCGGCCGGATCGGCCCCGACCGTGAGTTTGAAACCCACGACGCCCACCGGCCGGGGCGACCAGCCCTTGATCAACGGCAGGATCTTCGGCGTGCGCACCATGCGCACATGCAGTTCTTCCGGCTGGGAACTCAGTTTGCCGCTCGCGATTTCAGCCGGGCGATAGTCGGCGACCGCGGCGCTCATGACCACCGCGTCGGTGGTGCCCGCGGAAACGCGGGCGCGCAACCGCTCGAGCAAGTCCTCGGTCGAGTCGAAGGCCTCCCGGACGATCCCCCGGCCGGGTGCGACCGCGCCGCGCCCGTGGAGCACGGTCAGTTCATGGCCCTCCTCGGCCAGCGCCTCGGCGAGCCCGGCGCCGGTGCGCCCGCTGCTCAGGTTGGAAATGAAACGGACCTCGTCGATCGGCTCGCGGGTCGCCCCCGCTGTAACGAGAATTCTCATCCGCGCGGCGGCAGGGCCCCCAGGATTTCCGCGGCGATTCCTTCCGGATCGGGAAACCGGCCCGGTCCCTCCTCGCCGCAGGCGTGCGGCCCGTCGGCCGGTTCGAACACCCGGACCGGCCACGACCGCAGGCGGGCGACCGCCGCCTGGGTGGCCGGATGGGCCCACATGCGCGCGTTCATCGCCGGCACGATCCACCAGGGCTTCTCCGGAAACTCCCAGGCGAGAAAGAGGGTGCCGAGGGCGTCGTCGGCCAGCCCCGCGGCCAGCCGGTTGATCGCGTTGGCACTCGCCGGACAAATGATCGCCAGATCGGCCCGGCGCGCGATCTCGATATGGTCGAGCGCGCGGCCCTCCGCCCACAGGTCGTGATAAACCGGCCGGCGGGACAGGCCCTCCAAGGTGGCCGCGCCGACGAAGCGCAGCGCGCCGGCGGTGGCGACCGCCTGGACCTCCACGCCCGCCTGCGCCAGCCGGGAGATGACCGTGCAGGCCTTGAAGCAGGCGATCGAGCCGGTGAGACCGAAGAGGACGTTACCGCGTGACATTGTCGATGAGCCGGGTTGCGCCGAGCCGGACCGCGCCGAACCGCCGGCCGTTCCGATCCTCGACATAGTCGACGATAAATCCCTCCCGCACGAGCCGGGCGTGCGCCTCGCCGGCCGTGGACGCCTCCACCAGCGCGGCGTGGAAGGTGGGCGCCAGCCGGCGTTCGGCCGCGGAGAGCCGGCGGTTGCGGGAACTGCGCGCCAGCCCATCGGGTTCGCGCACCGTGGGCACGGCCACGATCTCGGTCTCCAGGAAAAAGGCCGCCCGCAGGCCGCGCACCAATTCGAGCTGCTGGTAGTCCTTTTCGCCAAAATAGGCCCGGTCGGCGCCGGCGATGTTGAGCAGCTTCAGGACGACGGTCAGCACCCCCGTGAAATGTCCCGGCCGAAATGCCCCGCACAACTCGCGACTGAAGGCGCGCTCGTCGACGACATACTCGGTGCCGTTCGGATACATCTCCGCCGCTTCCGGGGCGAACACGACGTCGGCGCCCGCCTGATCCAACAGGGCGCAATCGGCCTCCCAGGTGCGCGCGTAGCGCCGGTAATCCTCCGGATCGTCGAATTGGGTCGGGTTGACGAATACCGAGGCCAGCACGAACCCGCACTCCCGGCGGGCGGCCGAAAGGAGCGCGGCGTGGCCCTCGTGCAGAGCCCCCATCGTCGGCACAAATCCGATGGTGCGCCCCGCGGCCCGGGCGTCGGCGCGCAGGGCGCGCCAATCAGCGACGGTGGATACGACGTGGGGCACGGGTCAGCGAAAAGTCTCCTTCGCGGCCGGGAAGGTGCCGCGGCGCACCGCCGCCGCGAATTTCTCCACGCCGGCCCGCACCAGCCGGTCGCCCGCCGCGAACCGGCGGACAAACCGCGGATGGAATCCGACGTTCAGGCCGAGCAAGTCGTGCAGGACCAGCACCTGGCCGTCGCAGCGGGCACCGGCTCCGATGCCGATCGTGGGAATCCGGGAAGCCGCGGTGATTTCCGCGGCCAGCTTGCGCGGCAGGCATTCGAGAACCAGGGCGAAAGCCCCGGCGGCCTCCACCTCGGCGGCCTCGGCCTTCAGCCGACCGGCGTCGGCGTCGCGGCCCTGCACCACAAACCCGCCCAGCGCGTTGACCGACTGGGGCACCAGGCCGACGTGCCCCATCACCGGGATGCCCGAATCGACCAGGTGGCGGATCACCTCGGCATGCCCGCGCACGCCCTCGATTTTCACCGCGTGGGCGCCCGCCTTCACGAGCTCCGCCGCGGCATCCAGGGCGGCCACCGCGCCCCGCCGGGCCGACAGGAAGGGCATATCGGCGATGATGAGCTTGCCGGATCCGCCGCGCACCACCGCCCGGGTATGCTGGGCGATGATTTCGACGGTGGCGCCCAGCGTGTTGGGTTCGCCATGCACCACCATCATCGCGCTGTCGCCGACCAGGATCGCATCGACCGGGGCCGATTCGAGCAGCCGGGCCGACCAGGCGTCGTACGCGGTCACGACCACGAGCTTGCGCCCGTGCCGTTTCGCGGCGCCGAATTCAAGGATGGACGGCATGGAACCGACTAACCAACGCTTTCCCTGCCAAAGCACAAGTCAGCTCTGCGTCAAAAGGCCAGGGCCCGGGCGTATCCGGTGAGCTCGAGGTAGGCGCTGCCGGCCGGCCGGCCGGCCGGATCGCTCACCCGGCAGGCCCCCTCCCAATACGGGCCGCCGCCGACCGCGTTGGTCAGCTCCTGGTCGGCCACCAGCGGATCGATGACAAAGGAGACCGGCGCCTGCGTGCGCGGATCGCGGGTCGACAGCCGCACGCGCGCCGGGTATCGGGCCCCGCTGCGCGGGCTCCGCCACCAGGACAGGACCTCCCACGCAAACGGCTCGGTCACCGCCTTGCCCGCCGGATCGACCCACTGCAGGCGGGAAAAGGGATCGGCCGAGCCGTCCGCCCGCCGCATGCGGTAGACCATGAGCTCCCAAGGCGAACCGGCGAGCTGAAGACACGTCCAATCCCAACCGACCTGCCCGCGGCTGAGCTGGCTCGAGCTGATTTCGTGATCCATCCAGGCCTCGCCGTGCACCGCGAACGTATCCGGGCCGATCGTCAGCCGACCGCCGCCGCGCAGCCGGGAGTAGGTGAGGTAGTAGCTCGCCGCCGTCGGATCGGCGCCTTTGCGCGATACGCCATTTTCCCCGAACACCACCAAGGGCTTGTCCGGCGTCCAGGTCAGATCGAATGACGCCTCGGCCTGCACGCTGCCGTGCACGACGAGGCTCGGCGGATGCCCAGTGCTGAGCCGCAATGACCAGGGCCCGTTGACCACGTCCAGGGTGCCCACCGGGATGGCCGCCCCCTCGGCCTCGGCCAGTGTGGCC
>CAZWMF010000306.1:0-3029 GCA_964634535.1 uncultured Opitutaceae bacterium
GTCGCGGATGGGCTCGTAACCGGTGATGTAGGAGCTGCCCAGGATGTCGACCGCGCCGTAGAACGCCTGGCCCCGCCGGATATTCGCGATGGCGAGGCCCTTGGAATCGAGGTGGGTGCCGATCGCCCGCGAGCCGTCGGGCCGCTTGATGTTCGTGGAAATCCGCACGAAATCGTCGCCCTTCCGCGAAAACAGGGTGGCGGTGCCGCCCATGAGTTCGACGTCGCGGTCGACCAGCTCGAGGTGCAGCGCCACGGGCGTCTTGCCAAAATACAGATCGTGCACCCGCTGGCCGTCGATCTCCACCTCGGGTCCGACCGAGGGGCGCCCCTCGGACAGCGCCGCGTCCTGCAGGACCCGCATGCTCGAACGCACCTGATCGAGATAGAACGACTGCGTCAGAAACAGCTGGCGCCGCAGTTCGCCGACCTGGTTCGAGATGGTCGCGCGGACCAGGCCGTCCAGCGTGGTGCGCAGGTTGCGGAACGCCCCGATCAACCCGAGCGCCACCAGGGCGAGGATCAGCAGAAAACCGGCGGATTGGATGGAACGGCGTCTCAGCATGAACGGCGGGAGGGAATCGGCGAGCGCGGCCTACGAGGAGGCCGGGGGGAACTCGAAGCGCATGATCGAAAAATCGTCGTCCAGCGGCCCGTCGCCATGCATGGCCTTGGCGCGCGCAAACAAGCGGTCGAGTTCGGACTCGCCCGGCCGGACCGGCTCGGCGAACAGCGCCAGAAATTCGGCGTAGTCCCACAGGGAGCCGTCGGGCCGCGAAACCTCGTAGGTGCCGTCGCTCACCACATACAGGCGGGCCGGCCCGTCCAGCCGGCGCTCGCGCGTCGGGTAGGTCACGCCGCCGAACCCGCCGAGAATCGGGCCCTCGCCCCGCAGTTCCTCGACCAGGCTCGGCGCGCCGGCCCGGGGCGAAACCAACAGCGCCGGCGGGTGGCCGGCGGTCGCAAAGCGCAGCGTGCGGGTCGACGGAGACCACACGCCATACCAAATCGTGAAATACATGTCGTTCTGCTTTTCCATGGGAAAAGCCTCGTTGAGCGCCGTGAGCATCCGGCCGGGATCGCGAAAATCGACGCCCGGCAGGGCCCCGCTGCGCAGGACGTTGATCGCCGTCACCGACAGGAGCGCCGCCCCCACCCCGTGCCCGCAAACGTCGAGCAGATAGATCGCCAGATGGTCCGGATCCAGCCAGTGATACCCGAAAGAATCGCCGCCCAACTCGGTCGACGGAATCAGGCGCCAATCGGTCGCCACCGACCCGGCGCCGGGCGAGGGAAGGATGGAGCGGACATAGTTTCCGGCTTCGGCCAATTCCGCCGCGAGCCGCTTCTGCGTGTCCTCGATCGTCCGGACGTAGACGCGCTCCTGGTCGCGAAAGCGCTTCTTTTCCAGGCCGGCGCCAATCCGGGCACGCAAGAGTGTCGGATTGAATGGCTTGGGTAGATAGTCCTCGGCCCCGATCTCGATGCAACGCACGACGCTGCCCAGTTCGTCGAGCGCCGATATCATGATGACCGGCAGGTGCCGCAACGTCGGATCGCCCTTGATCTCCAAGAGCGCACCATTGCCGTCGAGCACGGGCATGATCATGTCGAGCAACACGAGGTCGAAGGCCTCGGCGCGGAGCAGCGCAAGGGCCGCCCGGCCGTCGGCGGCCTGCACCACCTGGTGGCCCTGGCGTTCCAGCTGGCGCGCCAGAACCTCCCGATTGGCTTCGTCATCGTCCACCACGAGGATGCGGCCGGGGTTGGCCGGCGCCTTTTCCGCCGGCGCCGCCGGGGAGGCGCCGGCCGCCGCCGGAGCGGCGACCGCCGGGGGTTCCTCGGAGCGGACCGAACCGGTGAGCGTAAGCCGGTCGTCGGTCAGATTGGCGTTGATCAGGGCCAGCAGCGACCGCGCGGCCCGTTGGATCTTGCGCAGATCCGGATCGTAGGCGAGGTGCCCGGCGTCGGCCGTCTCCTCCAGCAAGAGCTCGCTGTAGCCGATGATCTGGTTGATCGGCGTGCGCAGGTCGTGCCGCAAGTGGGACAGCGGCGCCGTTGCGGGGGACGAAGCCATGGACGAACCGCCTCAGACCGCCGGCGGTTCGCCGGGCGGAAGGAATTGCCGGATCTTCGGCAGCAACCGGTCGAACTCGATCGGCTTGGTGTCGTAATCGTCGCAGCCGGCGGCCAGCGCCTGCTCGCGGTCGCCCGCCATGGCATGCGCGGTCAGGGCGATGACGGGAATCCGCCGCGTGGCCTCGCTCGCCTTGATTCGCCGCGTGGCCTCCCAGCCGTCGATGCCCGGCAGGCTCATGTCCATCAGGATGACGTAGGGGGCGCACGCCCCGGCCATGTCCACGCCCTGCAGACCGTCGGTGGCGATCACGACTTCGAAGCCGCGCCGCACCAGCCGACGCGACAGCATGTCGCGATTCATTTCGTTATCCTCCACCAATAGGATCCGGGGCATGGCTTACGGGGCGGCGCTGATGGCCGCGTTGACGTCCCGGGTGATTTTCATGACGGCGCTCAGGCCCGCGATGTCGAAGAACCGTCGCACGGGATCGGTCATGTTGCCGAGGAGCAGCTTGCCCTTGGCCGCGTTGATCTCCTTGGCCGCCTGGGTCAGCACCCGGAAGCCCGAGCTCGCGATGTACTCGATACCGGAAAAATTGAGGGCGAGCGCTTCGCCGGCCAGGTGCGGCGCCAGCCCGGCGCGCAAGTCCCGGGAGCCGGCGTCGTCGATGCGACCGGCCAGCGTGAGCACGGTCCACGCGCCAACCTTCGATTGGGTGATCTGCATGGGAATTAGGACGGGATCGGATTTGGAACGCTGCGGAGCAAAAAGGACCGGCGCGTCGTCGGCAATCACGAAGAGGGCCGTTCGGCGCCGGAGCCGACCGCCAGCACGAGCGTCAGGATATTCCGGCCGTCGCGGTACTCGTAGCTGGCGGTCTCCGCCAGCTGCCGCACCAAGTGCACGCCCAATCCGCCGATCTCGCGCTCCTCGAGCGGCCGGGAGGTGTC
>CAZWMF010000306.1:3039-5274 GCA_964634535.1 uncultured Opitutaceae bacterium
AGGCAAAGGGAGAGGCGAAACAGGCGTGAATGTAGGCCGGCGCATCGTCGGTCAAAACGACGGTCACCCGGCCCGCCGGGGCGGCCGTCAGCTCCACGGAAAAGACGTGGCGGGCCCCGTCCCGGTAGCCGTGCTCGATCACATTGGCGACGGCCTCCTCGAGGGCGAGGTGCAGCGACTGGCGGCCCTCTTCGGTGGGCCCGAGCGGCCGGCAAAACTCGTCGATGAAACCGGCCAAGCGGGGAATTTCCGCCAGATCGTTTTGGAGGAGGAGCGTTTGGCTTGGACGCTCGGGCATCGCTGGGGTAAAGCGAGTAAACCCCGTCTCGCCAAGCCGGTGCAACCGCAAAATAGTGTTAATAGTGGCAATTAGAAGCTTGCGCCGTCCGCCGGCTGGCGCCAACCGTTTGCCCGCCCTGCTCCGATGAAGATTCCCGCTCCGAGGACCGCGACGCTTGCCCTGGTCGCCTTTGGCTGCTCCGCGTTGGCGGCGTCCGAGACGGCGCCCTCCGCGTCGCAACCCTGGGTGTCGCCGGTCGAGAGTTCGTTCGATCGGGCCGACGCGCCGGTCGCCCCGCCGGTGCCCGCCCGGCCCCTCACGCTGGGCGACCTGATCAACCTCGCCCTCCGCGACAATCCCGACACGCGCAATTCCTGGCATGTCGCCGTGCAGTCGGCCGCCACGCTCAACCAGGCCCAGAGCGCCTTCCTGCCGCAGCTCACCGGCACCCTGGGCTACGGCAAGCAGTATCAGCGCACCGCCGGCAACCTGATCTACGGGCCGGGCCTGATCGTGCCGGAGATCCAAATCGTGAATACGCCGAACGTCGCGGTGTCGCCCGGCGCTTCGCTCAGCTGGATGCTGTGGGACTTCGGCGCGGGCAAGGCCGGCTACGACGCGGCGAAAGCCGGGCTGATCGCCTCGAATTTCCAGCACAACCGCACGCTCCAGGGCGTGGTCCGCCAGGTGCAGACGGCCTACTTCAACTTCGACCAGGCCCGCGGCGGCCTGGCCTCGGCCGACGCCGCCGGCGACGTCGCGGCGGGCACGCTCAATGCGACCCTGCTCAAACGCCGCGACGGCCTGGCCGGCCTGCCGGACGAATTGCAGGCCCGCCAGAGCGAGGCCCAGGCCCGCATGCAGCGGGAGCAAGCTCGCCAGTCGTACGCCCAGGCGCGCGCCCAATTGCTCGAATTGGCCGGCCTGCCGCCCTCGGCCACCCTGGAAATCGCCGAACAGCCGGCCGGGACCGAGCCGGCCCCGGTGGTCGCCGCGGTGGATGCCCTGGTGAAGCAAGCGATGGCCACCCGGCCCGACCTGGCCGCCCGCTACGCCAAGATCGCCGCCCTCGAGGCCGAGGTGCGGCACACCCAGCGCGGATTTCTGCCCACGATCGGCTTTTCGGCCTCGTTCAGCAAAACCCGCGGGGAGCAGGGCAACCTGACGAGCCAGGGCGTGGCCAGCCCCGAAGCGATCCAGCAGGCGCAGGTCAACCGCTACAACGCCTTTGGCTTCGAGGAGACCGCCCAGGCGGGCATCCAGATCAGCACCAATCTCACCAACTTCTACACCTACAACCACGCCGTCGCGGAGAAGCGGGCCCAGCTCGACGCCGCCCGCGCCGAGCTGCACACCGCCCTCATCACCGCGCAGCACGACGTGTGGCAGGCGGTCGACGCCTGCCAGGCGGCGCGCACGCAATTCGCCGAAGCGCGCGACCTGCTCGACCTGTCCCAGCGCTCCTTTGCCGCGGCCCAGCAGGCGCAGGAAAGCGGGCTGCAATCCACGCTCGACGTGCTCCAGGCCCAGCAGGCGCTCGCCCAGGCCCGCTACACGCTGGTGCAAGCGCGCGCCCAGCTCTTCACCAGCGCCGCCGACCTCGCCTATGCGACCGGCCAGACGGCCATGGGTGGAGACGCCGACGAGCGCTAGGCCGCCCTTTTCCCGATGAATCCGCCATTCCGCCCCCCTCTTTCGCGCGGAGGCCGCCTGGCCGCGCTCCTCCTCGCCGCGCTGGCCGCCGTCCGGCCCGCCCCCGCCGATCCGGCGGCGGCCGCCCCGGCCGCCGTCGTGGTCGAGGCCACCGATGCGGTGACGCGCACCGTCCCGCTCACGGTCGACACGGTCGGCCACCTCGACGCGGTCGCCGCCGTCGCCATCGTGCCGCTGATCAATGGCCGGATCGAGGCTGTGCTCGTGGCCGACGGCGCCGAAGTCAAAGCCGGACAACCGCT
>CAZWMF010000307.1:0-4098 GCA_964634535.1 uncultured Opitutaceae bacterium
GATGAGGTTGCCCGCGGTCGAAATCCCGGCGGGCATCCCGATGGTGACCAGGTTGGCCACCGATCCGTTTGCCGCAAACACATCGCCGCCGCCGGCGACCGAGACGCTGTTGGTCAGAGAGCCGGAAGCGCCCGAGCCGACCGAGAACGTGATCGGGAGCGCCGGATAGTAGTTGATGCCGGCCGCAATCGCCGGATAGGTCGCGCCGCAGTTCAGCACGTCGTTCCGCGTGGCGGTCACGGTCTGGCCATTAACGGCCAACGTCCAACCGTTGATCGTCGCCCCGTTCAGGGACGGCGCGGGCGTGAATCCCGTCGGCAGCACGTCCGTCACCGTCACGGCACCGGAGGTCGCCGCCGTGCCGTCGTTGCTCACGTAGATCGTAAACGCGTCGGAGGCGTCGCCGGCGAGAAAGGGGCCGTTCGGCGTGCTGGTGAGAGCGAGGTCCGGACCCGAAGGCAGCGTGACGGCCGTGATGACCGTCTGCGCCGAGGCGGAACTGCCCGAGACGTTGCCCGCGGTGATCACAGCCGCGCCCGGCGGAAGCTCCACGTTGAAGATGCGGTAGGTCGCATCCGAAGCCACGGCCGTCACCGTGAGGGTTTCCGAAGCCGCGCCCGCGAGCGTGCCCCCGCTAAACGTCACCACGCCGCCAATGTTCACCGCCGTGAAGCCGGCACTGCCGGTGTCAACGGCCGACACAAACACGAGACCGCTGGGGAGCGTGAATTGGACGCCCACGCTGGTTGCGCTCAGGTTCCCGATGTTCTGCGCGGTCAATGTGTAGGTAATGGGGTTGCCGCCCGAATTGGCGACAGCGGTCGCCGACCCGGCGACGCTGACCGCGAGATCGGCGGCGTTGCCGACGTGGGTCGTCACGCCGAGATTCGGAACGTCGTTGGCCGCGTTCGTTTCCGCGCCCGTTGCACTGATGCTGGCGGAGCCATGGCCCTGCGCCGGCGTCGCGCCTGCGTCCACCACATAGGTGCTGTCGGGGCCATTGACCGTAACCGTGAGGGACTCGGTCGCATTGATTCCGAGCGAACCACCGCTAAAGGTCACCACGCCGCCGTTGTTCACCGCCGTAAAGCCGGCGCCGCCCGTGTCGGCCGCCGAGACAAACGTGAGGCCGCTCGGGAGCGTGAATTGGACGGAGACGCCGGAGGCCGCGACGGCGCCCGAATTGGCGGCCAAAATCGTGTAGACGTAGTTGGCACCACTGCCGACCAGCGCCGGCGCCGAAACGCCGACCGTCAGGTCGGGTAGCGCCGCCGCGAGCGGAACGAAACTCACCCCTTTCAGGAAGGCGGTGGAATTGTACAGCACGACGTTGTTCGCGGTCGCAATCGCCGGAGCGGCGCCGTATCCGGCGGTGTCCGCGAGTTGGAGCACCGTCCCGGACGTGCCCGCCGAATTCTCGGTGGTGATGTAAAGTGTGGCTCCCGTACCGGTCGAAACGGCGCACAGGCCGATGCCGGTCGCCCCGCCAATGCTGGTCGCCGCTCCGTTGATCGACCAAGTGCTCGTCGCCTGCGAGTAGGAATACTTGCTCACGGTGGCGCCATCGAGGACGTAGAGGATGTCGAATGCGTTGCCCTGGGTCCCGGAAGACAGGAGGTAATAGTCCACTGCATTGGCATCGGCGGGCAGCCCGGTCAGCCCAGTCAAGGTCACCCCATCCGTCGACAGGGTTGACAGGAGTTGGCTCGCCTTTTGCGAGAGCGCATAGACTACGCCGCCGAAGCTTTTCACGACGACGCAGTTGGTGCCATTCGTGGCGCTGGTGCCGTTGGCCAGATAGATGCCATTCTTGTCGTCCATGTACCAAACGGAGTTGTCGAGACTTGTCGCGGTGCGGACCTGGTCCCCCGTGGCCGTCGTGCTCGTATAAGATGCCTGCAGCGTGTACTGGTAGTTGACGTCGAGAGTCGCGACACCGCGCTGGGCAATCGCGGTCTCATCCGTCACGGGAGAGCCATTCAGAATGCCCGTCGCGTCCTCAAAGCCGGTGAACGCCATGAGCGTGCCGTCGTTCGTCGTGCCCAGACGCGCGGTCGTGCCCGCGTTGCTCTGGCGGAGGGCCGATGCCCCGGTCGCGGGGACGGCGAAAGACTGCACCGGCGTCTGATTGGCATTGGCCGCGCCGGTCGCGAGTTCGTACATCGTCATCGTCGTCGCGGTGCTGTTCCCGATGCTCTCGATCACCAAGTTGCCCGGCGTGAATGGGTTCAGCTGGGTGATGCTGAGCGTGTAGGTCTGCGTCAGACTCCCGTTGGTCACGTTCACGCTGACGGTGTTGAGCCCCGGAATTAGGCTGACCGGCGTGCTGGCACTGTTGCCATTTACGGTCACGGTGGCACCGCTATCGGCCGTGGGGGCGACATTGAGGCTAGATACCGTATGGGCAACGCTCAGGGAATAGGTGGTGGTTCCCGCGGAGAAACCCGGCGAATAAACGAGCGCCTGGGACCCGACGCTCAAAGTCAGGCCGCTCAAGTTTGCGGAAGGGGTGATGGTGCCCGTGAGCCCGGTCGGCTGCACCAGGGTGTAGTTGGCGGCCGCCGACCCGGAAAGGGTCGACGTGGATGTGACCGCGATCCCCGTGCCATCGTTGGCCTGGGCAAATGTCCCCGTGCCGACCAACATGACAACGTCCCCGTTGATTACGCCACTCAGCGTGCCGGTGATGGTTGCGGCCGTCGTGCCGTCGAAGGGCTTGCTGGTCACGGCGGCCCCGGTCACCGTCAGCGCGATGGGCGAAACGGTGCTAGAGGGAATGGCGACGGTTGCGGTCGTCGCCCCGGCGCTCGCCAGGCTGATGTTGCCCGAATAGGTCGCCGGCGTGGTCGCCGCCGCGATCCGAACAAAGATGCTCGTGGCCGGCACCGTTCCACCGGTTTCCGTCAGCACCACGCTGGCGCCGTAGCCGGAGCCGGAACTGGTCGAAATCTCGAAACCCGTAGGCGCCGTGATCGCCAAATTGGCCGTCAGATTCGTCGCCGAGGCCGAGAAACTCTCCGCCGAAGAAGCCGTCCCATAGGTCGTGCTGAACGCGGTCAGGCTGCCCGACGTCGTGATCGTGGGCGATGACGGAGGAGTATAGGTAAGCACGATCTCGCCCGCGCCGCCCGCGGCGCCGGCACCGTTGCTGGAATTCGACGATTGGTCGGCGCCACCGCCGCCGCCACCCGGAGCGGTGCCAACTTTGCCATTCCCTGCGCTGGTGAGAGCCGCGCCGCCGGCCCCGCCGCCCGACCTGCCGGAAGGACCTGCGCCCGCGCCACCGGCGCCGGAGTTGTTGGTATTGGTTACTGCGTTCGCGCCGTTTGTACCGTAGAAGCTCAGCGTGGCAACGGAGGGGAGGTTGCCGCTCGTTGGAGCGGTTGCGCCAGCCGTGGCCGTCCGATTGGTGGTGGACACGCCCATCACGTTGTTGCCAACCGATCCCGTACCGGCAACCGCCTCGACCATTGCGCCCGCTGGGTTACCCGCGGTCGTGTTGCCAAAAAACGAAGCACCGCCACTGCCGCCGCTCGTTCCCGCAACCGATCCGCCTAGGCCCGCCGCACCACCCGCACCGACCGTCAAATTATAGGTCGTGCCGGGTGATACGGTTAGCGTGGCTTCGACAAAGGCGCCACCCGACCCACCGCCGGTAGATGCAAAATTTGCCCCGGCGCCGCCCGACCCGCCCCCGCCGCCCCACGCCTCGACTTGGACCGACGTGACGCCGGCCGGGGCCGTCCACGTCTGGTTGCCCGCCGTCGAGAATGTCGCCACCGTCTGGGCGTGCACACCGGCAGATCCAAATGCCAAAACCGCCATGGCGAGGACCCAGGTCCTTCCCAAAAATGGCAACGGTGTCGCCCGTTTCCGGAATGCGTGGATCTTGTCGATCAATGGCGAGGTCGGTGTGTTGGGCGTCATCTCGGAAGGGCGTTGGGATATTTTGGAGGATGGTTTGTGCAGCGCCGTCGCGCGTTTGGGAAGCGGCCAATTGAAACGATTGCGCGACGGCAGTGCGTCCGTTCGTTGGGCGCAGCGCAGGGAAAGGGAATCGGGAACCCGTCGACAATTCGGCCGCCCGAGTTTTTGTAA
>CAZWMF010000307.1:4108-5262 GCA_964634535.1 uncultured Opitutaceae bacterium
ACATTCCTGTTACAAACTCGCCCGCGCCAATCGGCGTTAGATGGGAAACTTCATGAAAATCGGCCAAATCTCGCCGGGATCGCTCGGGCATAAAGAGCCTCGGGCTCGTTTGGATGGGCGGGCAAGCCCACCTCGCCGTCGATCTTTTCGGCCCGGCGCTTCAAACGATCTTTGGCCGCTTCACGAATTATCCGGGCCACGGCCCGCGCCGCTCAGACCGAAACGCTCGGTCAATTCCTCGATGCGAAACGTCACCAGCAGCCATAACAGGGCGGGCACGACAAAGCTGGCGCCCAACTGCGTCACCAAGGTTTCCACCAGGCCGTCGGCCACGGACTTCTCCCATGGCGCCAGCGCGAGCAAACCCAATTCGCTCGCCTCGCTCCAGATATAACAGCCGACGGAGAATAGAATAAAGACCTGGACCAGCGCCAACCCGACCAGGAGCGCCCCACCGCGCCGACGCCAACCGACCGGCGAGGCCAACACCAACGCGATAAGCAGCGCGGTGGGGACCCAGCCGACTCCGCGAGAATCCAAGCCGAGTCTTCGGCCGGGGGCATGGCCCTGCGCGTCCGTCCGATCCAGATTGGCCAGCGTGATCTGCGTATCGATGGGGCGTCGAAAGCGGTCGGTGGCCTCGAAGCGCAAAATCCGGTGCTGGTTGGATGCGAATACCGCCTGATTCAGCGCCCGAAATCCCCGGCCATAGACCGCGTTCCAACCCGGCCACGGCGCGATCAGCAGTCCGTAATACACCACGAAACAGCCGAGGAAACGGGCGACGGCCTTAAGGCGCGGCATTGGCTTCGGACGCCGAGGCCCGTCTCGCCCAACCGACCCAGCCGACAAAGAGCAGCACCGCGAGAATGATGAAGGCCGCCGGCCAAATCTCCAGATGAGCGGTGGCAAAGAATTTCGGATAGTGCAGGCCGATCAAGTACAGGCTGACGAGACGGACGAGATTCACCGCGAGAATGACGACGGAACCGGCCAGGATGCCCGGCAGCTTCGCCCACCAGGAACCCGGGAACGCAATGACCGTGGCACAAAAGAACCAGGTGGGTTCCAGGGCGTCGCAGCCGCGGCGGACGTTCATGACAAACCCCGCCGAACGCACCGTGACTTCCGAAACCTGGCTGGGCGTGCCCAAC